>JAFLBG010000007.1 GCA_017303975.1 Bacteroidota bacterium | reverse complement strand
TAAAATTGTTTTTTTAATGGTTGAACTTTGAATTTACAGTTTTTTGTTGGATTTAGCAAGAATCTTTATGTAGTATTTTTAGTAGAAACTTAGGACTTGGGGTGTGCTTTTTTATGAATCTCTTTTAGTTTTTCTATCGAGTTGTGCGTATAAATTTGTGTAGCTGCAAGGCTTGCGTGTCCAAGGATTTCTTTAATAGCATTAATGTCTGCTCCATTTCGTCTTTGTTGGTTTTATCACCAACAAAGAAAAGGGAGGTAGATATATTTACCTTCAATAAAAAATTGACTTAATTGTTTTAAACATCTGAGTGGAAGAGAGCAGCTGGCTGTTGTTGATAACATCAACACTGGCAAGAAATAAAAATTTCCTACAACTTTTCAATAATTACTCTTTCACAATTTTCTTTGACAGGAAGCCTTTATCAGTATTTAACAGAATAGAATAAATACCGGGAGTATACTTTTGCAGATTAACTTCACACTTTGAGTTTTCGATGACTTCCATTTGCTGCCCTATACTATTATATAAAACAATAGAATTGATTTTACTTTCATCGGGAGTTAAAATTTTTATTGTTTCTGTTGAAGGATTTGGGTATAGGGTTATATTTTCAAGTAGTTCATTATCTTCTATTCCCGAAGGGGTATATGGTAAACAAATATCAAACATCCCGTAATAATTCCCGCTATAATCATTAAAAACTCTTATGTAATAAATTTGTCCACTGTTAAGTCCAACTAAACTATACCCGGTTGATGATAAAGTAGAGTAGTTTATACATGAAGTAATGGCAGTTCCTGTACAACTAGAATATACCTGAGCATCTACCTGGAAATTATTTAATCCAGTAATATGTATTTTTTGTGCATTAGTATAGGTTACAAATGAAAACCACACATCATAAACTGTAGCAGTTCCTGTGCAATTAGGGTAGCTTTGGGTGCTGCCTGTATTGTCAAATGGTCCATTAAGGCAGGCGTTATTTATCGGTATTGGAATTGCACCCGAGCAATTGTCGTTTGTTGGTTGTGCAAATGCGCTTAAACAAAAGATTTGTAAAATATTTACAAGGATAAAGTTGTAATTTTTTTTCATTTTTTGTGCTTTTGTTTTTTTAGTATAAATTTTATCTAACTACCCCCAACATTTCTTAGGGCGCAAATATAGTGGGGGGGGCGGAAAATCAAGTTTTTGGGAAACTATTATTTACTAGTTGAATGCAGGGCTTGCCCAACAAGTGTTCTAAATACTTGCAAGGATTGAAATAGATGGGGAAAAGCATTAAATTTTCGCTTTACTTTCCTCCGTTAGGGTGAAATTTAATCTATACTATCGGTTACAGTTCCCACTCGGATTTAGAAGTCCAAGTGAACTGGGGTGGCTGCCTGTTGGTGATAACACCAACAGTGGCAGAACTTGCATAAAATTGTTTTTTTAATGGTTGAACTTTGAATTTACAGTTTTTTGTTGGATTTAGCAAGAATCTTTATGTAGTATTTTTAGTAGAAACTTAGGACTTGGGGTGTGCTTTTTTATGAATCTCTTTTAATTTTTCGATGGAGTTGTGCGTATAAATTTGTGTAGCTGCAAGGCTTGCGTGTCCTAAAATTTCTTTTATGGCATTAATATCTGCGCCATTGTTGAGCATGTGGGTGGCAAAAGTATGCCTTAGCACATGTGGGCTCTTTTTATCGACTGTTGTAACTAAGCTTAAATATTTTTTAACTAAATCGTACACGGCTTTTGCATATAAGGGCGTCCCCTTTTCTGTACAAAAAATTTGGGCATTGGTATTTTCAGGGAACGTTTTACGGAAAATTTGCATGTATGAAGTAATAGACTCAACGAGTTTTTCGCTTATAGGCACAATTCTTTCTTTATTTCTTTTTCCAAGTACTTTAATGGTTTGATTAGAGATGTCGATATCATTTTCTTTTATATTTAACAACTCCGACAAACGAATTCCCGTAGTATAGAAAAGCTCGATAATTAATCGATTTCGATATCCCACATAGTCATCGCCAAAAGGAACTTCGCTAAAGAGCATATCCATTTTGCTTTCCTCTACAAACGTTGGTAAGCGTTTAGGGTTTTTAGGCGAAACGATTTTGCGTGTTGGATTATTGGCAATTAATTGCATTTTAAGCAAATATTTGCAATAGGATTTAAGTGTAGATATTTTTCTATTAACGGTTCGAGTAGAGGTTTTAGCTTCTATTAAGGAAACCATCCACGAGCGAATGTGCAAATGAGAAACTTCGTCAAATTTCAAATTTTCGTATTGCTTAGATAGGTATACAAAAAATTGAGACAGGTCGTTTTTATAGGATGTAATAGTGTGTGCCGAGTACCTTTTCTCGTATTTTAAATAATCTATGAACTCTGTCAGATGCATTGTTGTATTAATAAGTACTGGATGGAAAATTAGCCTTTTTCTTCATCGTCATTAAGTTAAGCAAAAACAAAGGCTTCAGCATACCTATAGTTATCTTGAAAACACAACTCCACATGCAAGAGAAAATAAGACAATATTGAATTCTTTTTGAAAACGTTGCGGCCTTACTAATATTGCCTTTCTTAGTGAGTACTATACAAAAAAGGGAAGAAATTTTGCAAGTAGCAAAATCTCTTCCCTTTTTTATTGAGAATATTATTTTTTAAATCTCTTCTTGTTGTAAGAATTGACGGTATTTAGCTTTAATAACTACCTCTCTTCTTTTAACAGATGGTTTTGTGAATTTTTGACGTAATCTCAACTCTTTTACAACACCCGTTTTTTCGAATTTCTTTTTCAATTTTTTAAGAGCTTTATCTACCGGCTCGCCTTCTTTAACTTGTACAAGTATCATCGTTATATTAAATTTTAGGGTGCAAATATATGTTTTTTTTGTAAAACATTAAAATTTATTATTTAAAATAACAGATTTTTCTGCTTTTATGATTATTTTTTGTCTGTATTCTCGCTCTCTTTATCAAGAGCAACCACGCTACCGTTGCGCAACACCTTAGAAACTGCACTATATGGCCCTGCGATTACTTCATCTCCCTCTTTTAGTCCGGCCGTAATTTGTATATACTCGTTATCTTGAATGCCTGTTTTTACGGGAATTAATTTTGACTTCCCATTGTTCATTACAAAAACACACTCGAACGGAGTATCGCTCTTTTCCTGTTTCTTTTCTTTTGTGCTTGTTACTTCTAGCTCTTCTTGTTCTTTATCTGCCTCCTTTTCTTTTTCCTCTTTTTTGGCTTCCTTCTTTTTGCTTGAATAGCTAGTGGAATCGGTACGTGTAGTTACAGCTTGAATTGGAACAGATAAAACATTTCTTTCGATTTGGGTTTGAATATCCACTCCGGCAGACATTCCTGGACGAAAAGGAGATTCGTTAGGAAATTTAGGATTAATTAAATCTGCGTATGACTCGCTAAGAACACGAATTTTTACCACAAAATTAGTTACTTGATCGGCTGTGAGGCCCAAGGTGTTTGCAGAGTTTGCAATTTCTGTAACTATTCCTTTAAACTTTCTATCTACATACGCATCTACCTCAATACTTACCGTATCGTTAAGCGACACGCGTACAATATCATTTTCGTTTACATCTACGCTTACTTCCATTTCGTTTAAGTTTGCAAGACGCAGCAGCTCGGTTCCTGCCATCTGAGAGGTCCCAACAACCCGCTCGCCCAGCTCAACGCTAAGCTTAGAAACAGTGCCATTTACAGGAGAATAAATATTTGTTTTAGCTAAGTTGTCGCTTGCTTCTTTAAGGGCTGCTTCGGAGCTTTTTACAGAAAATTCTGCAGCATTTACAGTTTCTTCGGCTGCCACAATATCTGCTTTAGCTGCTTCGTAAGCCGATTTAGATGCGTCAAAATCTGCTTGAGAAATAGCACCTTGCTCGACTAATTTTTTATTTCGCACAAAAGTATTTTCAATGTTTACAAATTGTGATTTTACTTGTGCCAATCGGGCTTTGCTGTTTGCGGTATTCGCCTTTGATCCGTCTAATGCAGCTTTCATTCTATCTAAATTAGATACGTATATATCAGGTTTTATCCTAATAAGCAAATCTCCTTTTTTAACAAAATCGCCCTCTTTAACAAGCAACTCGACAATTTCTCCGGAAACATCAGAGCTTATTTTAACTTCTATTTCGGGCTGAATTTTCCCATTTGCAGTAACGGTTTCAATTATTGTTCGTTTGACAGCTTTTTCTGTTGTAACCTTTATGGCATCAGAACCTGAACAGCCTTTTAATCCTACAATAGAGGATATGATAGCAATTCCGACAAACAATATGACAACTAATTTTTTCAAGGTGTTTTATTTTTATCTCCCTATCTAAATCTCATACAAAGAAAATATATATGGAGTTTTTAACATTAAACTAGAGCACTAATGGTTTTCCCATATAAAAATCAAGCACTTTAAGTTTTAACACATAATCGTACTTGGCTTGTAATAAATCTGATTGCGCTTTGGTTAGCCTTGTTTTGGCATCGTTGTAATCATATGAACTGATGCTACCTAAATTAAATTTTTGCTCGGCATACCCAAACGACTCTTGAAAAGCTTGTACCGCTTGCTTGCTGGCATCGTGCTTCTTTAGTGCAGCTGCGGCATTGGTGTATGCTTGTTGAATTTCTTTTTGCAATTGATTTTCGGCTAACTCCAATGAATATTTTGCATTTAAATTCGTAAGCTTTGCTTTATCAATAGAGGTTTTAACTTGGAAGTTATTAAATATTGGCACTGTAAGTCGTAGGCCAATTGCTTCGTTTAGGTTATCCTTAATTTGTTTGTTGTATGGAACTTCTTGAAAGTTGAATGAATAAGATGGTTCGTACACAACATCTCCTAAGCCGGTTACAGCACCCGTAGGCACATAGCCTAAAAACTCAGGGTTTCCAGTGGGCAACTTTGTTGCATCAGAGAATATAGTACTTACAGAGGCAGACAGGCTTAGTCTTGGACTTAAGCCACCACGAGCTATTCCCACCATTTTCTCGGAGCTTTTTAACCGATACTGCGCACTTTTTATACTTGGTTGACTAGCCAATGCCGTTTGGTAAATTAACTCTTGCTTTGCAAATAGCTCAGCTTGATTAGGATCGTTGATAGTTGGCTTATTTATTTTGAGTGCTGCAACAGAATCGAAATTCATGAGTTGTGCCAAATTGAGATATGCTAAATCGAGGTTATTTTTTGCAGTGGTTACATTTAGCTCTTCGTTTGCCAACTGGGCTTTTGTATCAAGCAAACTACTTTTGGCAATTGCACCCACCTCCAACATTTTATCCAATCGGAGCACCTGCTTTTCGGTAAGTTGGTATTGGTTTTGAGAATTGTCTAACAATTCGAGTCCAAACAATACTTGCAGATATGCATTTACAACGCTTAAAGAAATATCATTTTTTAAATCATCTAAATCGTATTGACTTGCCTGCAGGTCAAATTTGGTTTGTTTAATGGAGTTTAAATTTTGTAATCCATTAAAAATGTTCCAGTTGCCGGAGAGTGCAAAATTTTGAGAAACCACACGATTTGTAGTAAAGCTATTTGTTACGGGATCGATGTTTCGTCCGTAGTTATAATTCTGACCTGCGCTGCCATTAATACTTGGCAACAATTGCGCTTGCGACTGCAAATGACTTGCTTGTGCAATTTTTGTGTTGACTTCCTGTTGCTTTATTTGAAGATTATTTTTCAACGCATAATCAATGCATTGTTGCAATGTCATGGTTTGTTGTGCAAACGCAGAAGTTGTGAGAAGCGCAAGGATAAAAAATCCCTGTAGATATTTTTTTATCATGTGAAGCACTAAAAATAAGCATTTTTTGCTATCACACTACTTAAGAAATGTTAAATCGTCAAACCTGTTGAATTGTTGTGAATGCGAGAGCCTACAAAAAAGTTTTATTTAAAAAAGAATCCCAACCTTGTGCTGTTAAAGGATGCTGCGTTCCACTACGTGTAATTAAATTGGAGCCGGAATCTTTGGTCGTAATATGCCCAATTACTGTTATGTCCGGGTTGCCTTTTATTTTTTCGAAATCATTTATATCAATTGTAAAAAGTAGTTCGTAGTCTTCGCCTCCACTTAGTGCACAAACTGTAGGGTCAAGATTTAGTTCACGAGCTTTATCAAAAGTAAGGGGGTCGATTGGAATTTTTTCTTCGTATAAATTGCATCCAACGTTTGATTGGTCGCAGATGTGCAGTATTTCTGAAGCTAACCCGTCCGAAACATCAATCATAGCAGTTGGTTTAACGTTAAGCGTTTGCAACAATGCACGAATATCTTTTCTAGCTTCGGGTTTTAATTGTCTCTCCAAAACATAATCGTTTCCTTCTAGCTCAGGCTGAATGGTAGGATTGTCTTGGAATAACTTTTTTTCTCTCTCCAACAATTGCAATCCTATATATGCTCCCCCTAAATCGCCTGTTACACAAAGCAAATCCTTCTCTTTGGCTCCGTTTCTATATACTAAATCTTCTGTGTTTGCTTCGCCAATAGCAGTAACGCTAATGCACAATCCACTTAGGCTAGATGTTGTGTCACCCCCAACAAGATCTACTCCATAATTTTTACATGCCAATAAAATTCCAGCATAAAATTCTTCTATTGCCTCTAACGAAAAGCGATTTGAGAGTGCTATCGAAACAGTAATTTGTTTGGGCACTGCATTCATTGCATATACATCCGACAAATTTACCACTACGCTTTTGTAGCCTAAATGTTTCAAGGGCACGTACATTAAATTAAAATGCACCCCTTCAATCAACATATCTGTTGATACAACAGTCTGTTTTCCTTTGTTATCAATAACCGCAGCATCATCTCCAATTCCCTTAATAGTAGATTCGTTTTTTACTTCTACAAACGAAGACAAATATTTTATTAAACCAAACTCTCCTACTTTACTTAATTCTGTTCTACTCTCTTTATTCTCTAACATAGACAATGTTTGGCAATTAATTTAAAATTAGTTTGATTGGCTGAGTTACAACTGTACCATCTTCTTTAACATTACAAATATAAACTCCTTTAGATAGTTTTTCATTAGAATTAGTGGTACCCTTCCAAGTAAGCTGATAAACGCCATCTTGCAGCAATCCAATAGCAGAATTAAATACTTCCTTACCTGCAATATCAGTTATAACAACTTCGTAGTTTTTATTTTCTTCTCCGGAAAACACAATAGTTGTGCTTTCGTTAAATGGATTTGGGAAACTGCGTAAGCTTGTATTTGCAGCAAAAGATGCATTCTCAATTAACAGAGGACTACCGTGCTGATCTCCGTTAGGCAATACACTAAAGCTGTACCCTAAGGAGCGAGCGTAATTTAGCGACTGATTCTCTACATCAATAGATATGCTATATATGGCAGGTGTTAAATATTTATTGATTATACATTCGTATTCATTTGGATTTCCTGTTGGAAAAAAAACTACGGGGATATCTTTATTTTTTAACGCTGCTATTTCATGCTGATTTGCAGTATAGTACTCTTCTGGCAATTCGCCCGACAACTTAAGGTTTGCAGATATTGAGTTTGCGCTAATTGAATTTGTTTTTAAAACCAACCGGATTAATTCGCCCGAGAAATACTCTACTTCAAAACCGGTATTTCCTTTGGTAGCAAGTTCTATAGCATTATCATTTTCAAAATGTACAAATGCCATAAAATCGCCATTGTGCTGTAATGAATACTTACCAATTGGCAAAGAAGATGTTTTTATTTCGGCAAAATAAAGACCATTTTCTTTCTTTTGATTTAACACCACAATATCAGACAATCCGGTATAAGCTTGGCCTTTGCTTGATACAACAATTGAATTCTGAACATCTTCGCTTTGAGAATAAATAACCAATTTTATAGATGTATTTTCCTTCTCTACATGAAAATAATTTTTAGACTTACCTGCGGATGCAAAGTCGTACATCAACCTATAATTTGATTTTATTGGCGTAGCGTTTTGAGAGTCGCCAGCAATTGCATTATCCGGAATGGCTGTAGAATCGGCATTTTCCGGAGCTGTTTTATAGAAAGACGGAGTATTGCACTGCAAATAATAATACCACCTAGTAAAATAATTTATTTTATCATTAGGCATATAAAAACCTTGGTAGGAGCCTGAATTATCGTCATATCCTTGATAAAAATTTGTTCCGTAATTAAAACACGTATACCCATCATCAGCACTACTAACATTGTTTGTTATGTAGGAGTCGATTGTATTCCATTGTCGTGGCACAACCATAAAGTGATTAAAGCGTGTACCTAAAGATAGCCGTGAATTAGGCATTTCGATTCCTCCCGGACGAAAAGATGATTGCAGAGGCACTACCCCATCGTTCAAAATAGGATATATTGCCCAAATGTGGGGCAGTAACGAGTTTGTACCATATCCATATTTAAAGGGAATATAATTAGTACCGGCATGGGCAGCGGTAAGTAAGGCTATGTCTCCAATGCCCGACTCTACAGTACCAGCGCACCATCCTCTTAATGAAACAAATTTACATTTAGTATATTTTTGTGCGGTATTCACATTTATATCAATCGCTTTTCGAAGCGCCAGCATGTAAGAATTTGTAAGATTATTTAATGCTCCGCCATTGGCAATAGCATTAGGATCTCCAGGGAAAAGTTGTAATAGCGGACCAAAGCTCAAACCTAAACTAGCTGTATTTGTTCCCCAAAAAGGAGAACTGATTGGAAATACACGCTTTATTAACTGTGGATAATTCGGATTGGCTTGGGCCATTTTGAAAAGCGTTAAATCGGTATCTAATCCGCCTTTGCTGTGGCACACCATAATTATTCTAGAATGGAAATAGGTAGATAAATCAGTGAAATTATGGTCCTGCGCAAGTTTTAAAATTGCTTGTTGCAAAATATTAGAGTTGTAAGAAGAAGGAGAATATGGATCAAGTTGAATAAAAGCGGTTCTGTATCCATCGTTATAGGCTTCTTTATAAAAGTTGCCAATCATAGTATTTGCTGATGAGGCAAAACCATGAACAAACACCATTAGCCAAGGCTTAGGATTAGCAGGCACTTTCCCATATAATATAGTGCCAACGTTTGCAATACTATCCGATGGGGTTGTTTTGTCTTTGCAACCATAATGCAAATAACTTGAGCCGGAATTAGGATTTGGTAAAAGAACAACCTTATAGTTGTTGGAAAAGGCGTTTAGAAAAGAGAAAAGTAATAGTGCCAATGAGCATATTACTTGACGAAAGTTGCGCATAGGCGCAACAGTAAAACAATTATTCATACTTTCATTCGGTTAGGTTGCCACAAATTTAATGTAATTTGATTGTAAAGTCAACTTTAAAAGCAAAATGGGTATTTACACGTTATAGCACACTGCAATTGACTCATTTTCAAGAAAATAAAAAAAAGAGGTTGAGTTAAAAAAGGAAATCTATTTTTGATGTGAGATAACTATCCAATTATTATGGAGTTTGATACATTTATTCGTTTAGATTTCGAGACTAAAATTATCTTTCTAAAAAAGATTGGGAAACTTACATCCACAAGTAAAACAAAAAATACCGAAACACACACGTATTACTTAACCAATTTTTTTTGCGAACTAACGATAGTTGATTCGTATCCGAAAGAAATTTATTGCTACAAACAAAAATAAAAACAATCTGTATTCGTTATCTATATTTGTAAATGGACGTGCGCAAGCTGCTTGTTTTTTTTCTTTTTATATCTACTATTACCTACTCTCAAACCAATTCAACAAAAAAGAGTAAGAATATATTTTTTTCTTCGGATACACTGCAACTAGATTCACTAAGTATTATTCCCGGCAGCTTTTATATAACGGGGAAGAATGGCAAACTAGATAGCGCTTTGTACAAAGTAAATTACGCAGAGGCAAAACTTATTCTACTAAAAAAAAAGAATATTCCTAGCGATACATTCAACGTATATTACAAAACATTTCCTATCAATTTTTCGAAACCATACTATCACAAAACGTTAGACAATTACGTAATCAAAAGAGCAGAAAGCAGAAATCCATTTAGCTTCGAAACAACTTCACCAGAAAATGGCAATGATATTTTTAAGAACGATGGGCTTTCTAAGAACGGCAGCATTGCAAGAGGGATATCGTTTGGAAATAATCAAGATGTGGTTGTCAATTCTTCTTTAAACTTACAGGTTTCAGGCAAACTTACCGAAAACATTGACATTGCTTTGGCAGCAACAGATAATAATATTCCAATTCAGCCAGATGGAAGTACACAGCAACTGCAAGACTTTGACAGAGTTTACATGCAATTATCCGACAAAACTTCTAAATTGATTGTGGGTGATTTTCCAATGAGCAGACCCAACAGTTATTTTTTAAATTTTAATAAAAAAGCGCAAGGGCTAAATTTTAGCAACAAAACAAACTTAGGCACTGAACAAAAAAAAATAAACAATACTATTACAGCTACCGGAGCGGTTTCCAGAGGTAAATTTTCGAGATTTAAATTGCAAGGAATAGAAAGCAATCAAGGCCCATACAGGCTACAAGGTGCAGAAAACGAGCCATTCATTATTGTGCTATCAGGCACAGAAAATGTTTATATAGATGGAGAGCTCTTAAAACGTGGGCAAGAAAACGATTACATTGTTGACTACAACACCGCAGAAATTACATTTACAGCAAAACGACAAATTACCAAAGACAAACGGATTGTTGTGGAGTTTCAATATGCGGATAAAAATTATGCACGCTCGTTATTCTATTTGGGTGATGAATTAGAGTTTAGTAAAACAAAAATTGGAATTCACTTTTTTTCTGAACAAGACAACAAGAATCAACCTTTGCAACAGGAGCTGAGCTCAAACGAAAAACTTTTGCTTTCACAAATTGGCGATACACTTAGCAAAGCAATAACCTCGGGCATAGACAGTGCAGCATTCAACAACAGCGAAGTATTCTATGAAAAAAAAGATTCTGTAATTGGCTCACAACTATTTAATGCGGTTTATGTTTATTCAACCAATTCCGAAAAAGCAAAATACCGTTTAACATTTTCCTTTGTTGGCGCAGGTAACGGGAATTACGAGCAAATACAATCTAGTGCAAATGGCAGGGTTTTTAGATGGATAATGCCAGATACAATTACTGGTTTGCGCAGAGGTTCTTTCGAGCCAATTATTCCGCTAATTACACCAAAACAAAAACAATTTTTGGTTTCTACCTTCGACCACAAATTAACAACAGGCGGCTCTATTGCTATAGAAGGCGCCCTCAGTAAAAATGACATCAATACATTTTCATCTATTAATTCGAATGATGATTGGGGGAAAGCGCTAAAAATTAGCTATAAAGGGACATTTCAAAAAGCATCAATTGACTCTGCAAATAGCTTTAAACATTGGCTATTTAAACCACTACTAAGTTATGAATACACTGAAAAAACATTTACTCCAATAGAAAGATACCGACCAGTTGAATTTGAAAGAGATTGGAATAGATTGTCTATAACAGCATCAAACTATGAACAACATTGGATCACCACAGGAATAGAAGCAACTAAAAAAAATGTATTAGCGAACTACACATTTAACTCTTTTTTCAATGGTCCGGATTACCGAGGCATAAAACAAGATTTTCTATTTAAAGAAAGTAATCACTTTGTACAAACGTCTGTTTCGGCAAACAAGCTAGATGTGTCTGCAAAAAATCCATCTGCATTTATCAGAACTATTGGCTATGCCACAGGGAAAAGCAAATACGCCAACATTGGAGTGCGCGGACTTTTTGAAAAAAGTGAAAGTTTTAAATCTACACTGAAAGACACGCTGCTTGCAAACAGCTTCTATTTCTACGAAGTAGAGCCTTACATACAATCGCCAGATACAAGCAAAAGAAGTTTTGAATTAGCCTACAAACAAAGGTGGGACTATTACGCACGCAATACAGCATTTACTAAATCTACATTTGCAGAAGTTTTTTCAGGAAAATTTGTCTTTATTAAATCCGTTAACCACAATCTATCCGGAATAAGCACCTTGCGGAAGCTTTCTATTCTTGACACCACAACAACAGCCATAAAACCCGACAACACGCTTACTACACGAATAGAACACAATGCAAGAATTAAAAAAGGCTTTTTTACAACAGCTACATTCTATGAAATTGGTTCGGGGTTAGAACTGCAAAGAGAATTTTCTTACCTGGAAGTTGCCCCGGGGCAAGGGAACTACAGTTGGATAGACTATAACAGCAATGGAATTAAAGAGCTGAATGAATTTGAGATAGCGGTATTTAACGATCAAGCAAAATATATAAAAGTATTTACACCTACTAACAAGTATGTACGCACTTATCAGCAACAATTTAGCCAATCTGTAAATATTATGCCTGCAGCAATTTGGAGTTCAAAAAAAGGAATGAAAAAATTTATTGCATTATTTTCTAATCAAACAATATATAGAATTGATAAAAAAACTGCTACAAAAAACACATTGTTGGCATACAATCCATTTGTTGATGCAGACAAAGACTCCTCATTACTTACAACAAACTCATTATTACGTAACACAACATTTTTCAATCAAACAAATCCTACATGGGGGATTGATATTACCTATCAAGACGTAAGAAATCAAACACTACTAACAAACGGAACAGAATGGAGATCAACATCCTCAACAGATACACGCATTCGATGGAATTTTACCAATAAATTTACATTAATCGTTGTAAACAAAACAGGAACAAAAACAACGAATTCGGAATTTTTCAGCAATAGAAACTACCATATAAATGTTGCAGAAACATCACCCCAATTAAGTTTTCAGCCTAATACAAATTTCAGAATAACTGCAAGTTATAAATACAGTGCTAAAAA
The DNA here is from genome assembly GCA_017303975.1 of Bacteroidota bacterium. Lineage (NCBI taxonomy): Bacteria > Pseudomonadati > Bacteroidota > Bacteroidota bacterium. Next base: position 93,329 of record JAFLBG010000007.1, on the reverse strand, counting down.
AAATGCAAAAGATTTAGGAAATCAACAGGTATTATTGCAAGATATAGGGCTAGATGCACGTTATAATATACTTAGCAAAGCAAGCCTTTCCGGAAAGTTTAATTACATTTTTATTTCTTACAATGATTTAGAAAACACGCCTATTTCATTTGAAATGTTAGAAGGACTGCGCATTGGAGAAAACACCACATGGGGATTATCTTACCAACAAAACGTATCGAACAATGTTCAAGTAAACATTTTATACGATGGTCGTAAAACACAGGGGAATAAACCTATTCACACCGGAAACGTTCAAGTGAGAGCATTCTTTTAATTTTAAAAATAACTAGTAAAACAAAAAGTCTGAGGGAATAATTCCTACAGAAATTGTGTGTTGCAAGATGCCGGATGTATTGTATGTATATACTTTTCCGTTCTGTATGTAATCAATGGCATCAGCCACCCAAATAGTATTGTCATAAGGATTAATTTTCAACCCATAAAAACTCCCAATAGAATTAATAAAGGGAGTAGATGAAACAGAAGTAGAATTTATATCGAGCTTAAATACGTGTGTGTTCAAATAAAAGAGCGTGTCTTTAGACGCATTGATGGAAAGCCGAAAAGGACTATCTACTTGACTAGGAAAAACTAATGTAGTTACAGTTTGATGATTGGCTGAATTTATTTTATACAAGGCGGAAACTGTACTAGTGGTAGCTTCTCCGGAGCACATCACCCACAGATTAGAATTTTTGTCAAGCACCAAACTGTTGGCTCCTTTTGCAACAACAATGCTATCTTGCAACGCATCCGTTGTTGGATTAACAACATAAACTTTTCCTCTTGTATAATTTGTAACATACACTTCGTTATTAAAAAATAAAAGTTCTTCTGTCCAACCGGGGCAGCTGATGTAACCTGTTATTGTATTTGATAGTAAATTAACAATCGCAATTTTATTGGAATACAAGTCCGTTACATAGGCTTTAGAAGAAGAAACAACGCACATATAGCGTGGCGAAACAAATCCAGAAATAGTAGCAAGGGATTTAAAATCGCTAGCATTTACAACTTCTATCTTACCGGAATTGTTTACCACCACATATATTCTATCGTTGTGCTGGACCATGCTTTGGCAAACATCGCCAAGTGGAACACCATTCACAACTCTATATAAATCTTGCTGATACACACCAGTACTGTAATTATAATGTCCCACCTTAGAATTTCCAAACTGAAAATTCCCCTCGTTACAAATAAATACTCCATCGCCTTGCTTAATGGGAGTTGAGTCTAGTTGAATAGGCTCTATCTCTTTCCTACAAGACGTGAAAATGAGTAGAAATAAAAAAATTAGAACTGTCTTCAATTTAAATTAATTTTTTTTGTAACAATATCTTTGTCAGAAATAACAGTAATGCAATTAATACCGCTAACAAGCGTACTCAAAGGAATTTCAATAAACGAAGTATCATAGAATACAAACGAATAAATTTCTCTTGCCAATACATCGGTAAGTACAACCTGCACATAACTATTCTCATCTTTCAGATTAATTGCGATTTGAGAATTACGAATTTCAATAACTATAACCTCATTTGCATTACTATCAAACAAACCTGTTCCTTTCTGGTGTATAACTCCAACCGCATCTAAATCAAATCCTCCGGAAGGGAAGGGCGTTGGCCAAGGATCATTTACTTTATTTCCATAACTATCATAGGATGCATACATTGCATTGACACTGCCAACCACATCAACAATACGAACATGTGTGATCGAATTTTTATCGAGCAAGTTAGTGTCAGGCAGTTCTTCCAAATCAAAGGGTGTTCCATACATCGCACGATATTTTCCGGCTAGGTTATTAATTTTAGTAGGGTCCAGTGTTCCAAATGTACCAACCTGCGTTGTAGTATCAGTGAGCGAATGCGAAGGAAATCTAAAATAATTAGTACCATCAGAACTCACCTCTACAAACGCCAACTCTAAAAAAGAATCACTAAACGAGTTTTCAAATACTGCAAAATCAAATCCTTGTCCATTAAAAATTGGCTGCATAAATGTAACCGTAGCAGCGCCTCCATCTCCAAGACTAACCGTTGCATTTGCTCCCGCAACACCTACCGCAAAAGAGCTATCACCCGCAGCTGCATATCCAAGCGACACTGACGATATATCTTGAAATCCAGGCTGAATTGTGCAATTTGTTGCCCAGCCAACAAACAGGGAGCTATCCTTATGCATTGCTGTAGTTCCCGGTATTCCAACCGCGGGAGCATACTGCGCAGCGCAAGAAGCAACAACACTACAAAACACAACAGCTACAAATTTAAATTTACACATCGGCTTAGAATTTATACATTTTTTGTATTGTACTTTTACCCTCTGAAATTATTTCTACCAAATACACTCCTGCATCAAAAGCTGTTAAATCGATGGTTTCGGAGGAAACAGTAGAATCGCTAAAAATAATTTTACCAAAAACAGTTCGCACAAAAATTTGATCGATTTTCAACTTACCTTTCACTGTAAACAATCCATTGGTTGGATTAGGATACAAAGCAAAAACAGGTTGCTCTACTTTAGAATAAGATAAAGGACTATCAGTAGTGGTAAAATTATCTATACAAAAATATCCCGGAGTATTCATTCCAACAATATTATTATCGGATGATGAAAGTACAAAGGACAAACTATCACAATTCCCTAAGCTCTTTAAATCTACCCATGTCCAACTATCTACAATATAATCTTGACTATTAGTTGAAAAACGAAAATCCGCTAAATAGAACTCCACACTATCATTGGTTGACAAGCTTCCTTGGTAATATTTATAAACAACCAACTTAAACCAATCGGGGTCATTCCCGGAAACACCTCCAAATTTTTTTCCAAGAAAATCGCCTAATTTCATGCTATTGAAAGCATATGTAGAGTTAGTAATATAAAAACCATCCACAACTTTACCTATTGCATTACCTGTCAATTTTACTTTTGCATCGATAGTTCCGATGGCAAAAGTTTTAGAGATATACGCACTGTCCTCTTTGCAAGAATACAATTGCGTATAAAAATCAGACGGTGCTGTTGTAGTATCATATTTTGTTGAGAGTGCCCATCCGGTTGACCAGTAGCCCCCCCAAGCGGTATCCCAAAAATTAGGGAAATAGGCATTTCCGGATGCAAACCCTCCGCTTTGATTAGATCCATCCCAAAAAGTATCGGTTGCAAGACTAAGATTCTCGAATGTAGAAATTGTTTGCGCATTGAGTTGCAGTACATTAAACAGTCCTAAAGCAACAATCACCAGTAATTTTTTTTTCATTTTTATCTTCATTTTTATTTATTATTTAGATTAATAGTAAGTCCTACTTGATAGTTTCTGCCTGGCATTGGTCGCCAAGCAACAATTTGATATTGTTGATCAAAAACATTATTTGCCCGCAAAAAAAACGATGTGCTAATTTTTTTGGCTGTGAACAAATGTGATAAAACTATGTCGGTAGTTGAAAATCCATCTAACCAATCTGTATTATTAGCAGTTGTATAACTAATGCCGGAAAACTGATACAAAGCAGAACAAGAAGTATTCTTATAAATAATCTGCAAACTTTCTGTTGTTTTATGCACAGGAGTGTAAATAAGCTGCTTATCTAAGGATTCATCATTGGCAGTTTTAGCCTTTTGATTTGTTGATAACACATAGTTGTATAAGGCAGAAACCTTTAATTCAATTTTCTTTACATGTTGAGAACATTCCAATTTACCTTCAAAGCCTCGACTCCAGACGTTCATAATATTCTGTGGGGTCCACACATTTCCTTTAGGTAGCCAAATAATCCAGTTTATTGTATTTCTATTAAACAGCCCAAGCGTTGCGTTAACAGTGGTATTTACTCGGGTATAGCCAGAAAACAAACTGACACTTTGATTCATACTTTCCTCCGGCTTCAAATCCACATTACCGCCCGGAAACCAATACAAATCGTTAAATGTAGGCAGTCGGTAATTTTTAGAAATATTCAATTCAATTCCAATTTCTCTTGCAATGTGCCATACAAAACCTCCTGATATAGCAGGCTGTACTACAACACCATCCACAAACTCTTGCCGGGCTTGTATCGTTGAACTAATTTTTTCGTTTTTATTCTTATACGTTGCACCAAAAGCAATTGCCATTCTATTTTGTTCATGTTGCTTAAAATACCCATCCCCAACAGCTTTTAAATGAGTATAATTAATAAGTGAATTAAAAGAAATTGATTTTGTTGCTAAATAAGCATAGCCAACCTCATTAATAAAATTCAAAGAATTACTGTTTGAAAAAATGTGCGAAATAGAATCGGAATAAAAAATAGTTTCATCGAAAAACGCAGAGCGCACATATGATTTAACTCTATCTGACTTATACTCCCAGTCTACGCAAACTCTCAGAGCTTTGTCTTCTTGTTTGGCTTTACTAACCAACTGCAACATAGTAGGTGGTATATTATGCTCCGATTCTTGATACCACCACTTTACAGAAAATATATTTTTACTTCCAAATCGAAATGCGTTTTCATGCAACAATCCAAACTCCCGAAAAGCCGAGTTTGTTTGCACTTCTAGTGGTTTGTTTACGCGTGCTAAATTCTGAAAAGGAAAATTATTTTCAGATTTATTATAAAGCAACCGTGTTGTAGAGGATATATTTTTGTTAGAATAATGAACTCTTAATCCATTAAAGAAAGATTGAAAACTCCCAACAACACTTGAATAACCAAGAGAAATTCCCTTATTAAAACTTGTTTGATTATTCAATTGAACAATCCCACTAATTGCGCCACTACCCCAGCGGGCTGAATTTGCTACTGGCTGCACAGTTGCTTCGTCTACAAAATAAATTGGAACAAGAGACATATCAATCTGTCCCAACATTGGATTCTGCAAATTAAATCCATTCCACACAATCGCTGTTTGACTTGCACTACCACCTCGCAATGATATGCTAGACAAGCTTCCCGGCCCATACGATTTAATAAAAATCGGAGTTTGATTTTGCAAGACATCACTCAATCGCTGACTAGCAGAATATCCTCTCCATGCAGAATCAATCATTAGCTTTCCCGCCTTTTCTCCTAGCAGATGTCTCCTCTCCAACACCTCAATCTGCTTAAGCTGTTGAATAGAGTCCAGCTGTGTATGCTGCGCCATAACATACACACTCAAAAAAAATAAAATTATTCCGAAAAGTGTTTTCACCTTACATACTCCAAGTGCAAATGCTTATTCAGGATGATTTTAAGTTACTACAGAAGACAAATGTGTCTAATTAGGTACTCAAACATTCATCTTGCTCTTCTCCCGAAGCATCAATGCGCTATTTAATGCATTTGGCAGGTCTTCTGACTTACTCTATCTTAAGGCCTTCCCGTCCGTAGACAGTGGCAAAGATTCTTAAGAAATTCCGTACATACGGAGAGCTTACAGCTGCGGGTACAGTTCCTGAATTAAACAGGATTCCCATTTTAATCTTAATTGCTGCCTGCAATTAAAGAACCTAAATGCAGAGCAAATATAGTGAATAATTATTTTTTTATCCTATTCGCATTTAATTCATTTCTAATTTTCGCAATAATTCTAAATACCTTTACCTTGGCATTATTCTCTGTAGTGCCTATTATTTCAGCTATTTTAAAAAAACTTAGCTCCTCAAAAAAACGCAATTGAATCAATTTTTGATCTTCCTCCGATTGCTTATTTATACTAGCTAACAAGCATTTTATTTTCTCTTCTTTTTCAAAATCAACCACCTCATTTCCTAAAAAAGTTAAATCATTTGCATTGGCATCTATAAGATACTTCTTATCTGACTTTCGAAAATACATAACCACCTCATTAAATGCTATACGGTAAAGCCAGGCGGCAAAAGGAACTCCCTTAAACGCATAGGAGTTCAAATTTCTCATTGCTTTTTCAAATACGAGCGATGTAATATCTGCAGCGACATCCTTGTTCTTTATTTTCTTATATACGTAGGAAAATATGCTATAATGAAACTTGTTATACAATTCACTAAAGCAATGTATATTTTCTTGAGCACGCTTAACAAGCTCGTACTCTTTTAAAATTTGAGGATTGGATACTGTCATGATGGGGGATTTATACTAAGCAACGGCAAACGATACTGGATATTGTGTACTCCATACGAAACCGTATTTTAGTACTGATTATCTAACAAAATCACATTAGTTTTGAAAATCTAGCATCATCAAAAAATTAGTACAATGGGAAACGAACTTACTAAAATACAAACCGCAGTCAATTTCTTAAAAGAAAAAATTGCACACACCCCTTCTATCGCAATAATATTGGGCACCGGGCTCGGCAAACTAATTGATGAAATAAAAATAGCATTAACTATAGATTACAAAGACATTCCACACTTCCCTGTATCAACTGTTGAGTCGCATGCCGGAAAGCTTATCATTGGCACCATTGGCGAAAAAAGAGTGATTGCGATGCAGGGAAGGTTTCATTTTTACGAAGGATACTCCATGCAAGAAGTAGTTTTTCCGGTACGTGTCTTAAAATTACTGGGTGTACAAAAGCTACTGATATCAAATGCTTCCGGTTGTTTAAATCCCGAATGGAAAAAGGGTACGCTACTATTAATCAACGACCATATTAATTTACAAACCGACAATCCATTGCGAGGAAAAAATATAGATGAACTAGGGCCACGATTTCCCGACATGAGTTGTCCCTACAACACCGACCTAAACACGTTGTTTAGAAAAAAAGCGCAATTGCTAAACATTGACTTGCACGAAGGCGTATATGTTTCTGTTCCGGGGCCAAATTTAGAAACCAGAGCTGAATATAAATTTCTGCGTTTAATTGGAGCGGATGCAGTGGGAATGTCTACTGTACCGGAAGTAATAGCAGCCAATCACATGAACCTTCCTTGTGCAGCAATTTCGGTACTAACAGACGAGTGCAACCCATTAAGCCTAACTGCAACATCATTAGAAGAAATAATTAAAGTAGCAAATGAAACAGAGCCACAGCTTGCTAGATTATTTGTAGAAGTAATAAAGGAATTGGCGTAAAAAATTATTTAAAACTCCAATCGTATGTATCTAAATCCTGTATAGAGTGTTTTAACAAATCTATACTTGCTCGAATATCGCTCTTGTCAGCCATTTCAATAACCTGGTGTATATGTCGAGTTGGAATACTTACTGCTCCGCAAATAGCGCCTCCGGCTGTCATGCGCTGAATACCTGCTGTATCAGTTCCTCCGGCAGGCAACAATTCGTATTGCCATTTTATTTTGTGTTTATCGGCAGTCTTCTTCATGTATTTTACCATGCGGTAATCACATATGGTAGATGAATCCATTACCTTAATTGCTGTGCCTTTCCCCAAATATGTACAACGCTCTTGTGGCTTAGAATCAGGCACATCATAAGCAATGGTGGTATCTAATCCAAATCCAAAATCAGGCTGTATTTTCAGTGCAGACACCTGGGCGCCTCTAATACCAACCTCTTCCTGAACAGTAAATACAGCATAAAAATCATATGGTGATTTTTTCAACTCACGTAACGTTTCTATTAAAATAAAAACAGAAACCCGATTATCTATAGATTTACAGTTTACACAATCTCCCATTTCAATTAATTCTCTTTGGCGTGTAACCACATCACCCACACTCACAATTTTATCTACCTCCTTTTTCTTCATACCCAAATCAATAAAATAATCGCTAATAGGCACAACCCTGCTACGTTCTTCCGCAGACATTACATGTATTGGCTTAGAACCCATTACTCCAATTATATCTTTTTTGCCATGCACAATTACACGCTGAGCAGTAAGTGTTTTGGGGTCGAATCCGCCCAATGGAATAAAGCGTAAAAAACCATTATCATCAATATGATTTACAATAAAAGCTATCTCGTCCATGTGAGCGGCCACCATAACTTTTTTATCGTTTTTGCCTTTTCTTAAAGCCACTACATTGCCCATGTTATCTATCGAGACAGATACATCTAATTTCTTCAATTCGCGTAATACAACTTCTCTAATTGGTTGTTCGTGACCAGGAGCTCCGGGCACTTCGCAAATTTCTTTTAATAATTGAATATTGATTCCCATACTATTTTTTCTATATAAAATGAAATTAAGAAAAAGGATGTTATTAGACAAAGAATATATTTGCCCGAGCTAGTTATCCCAAATAGCTGAATTCACTATGGTTTCAAAGCATCTTTATATACAGCCAATACTCGGTCTCTAGCAAACTTATGATCTACAATAGGCTTAGGGTAAGAAAAATCTTCTAGCTCCGGAATCCACTTTCTAATGTATTTCAGATCGGGGTCGAATCTTTTTGTTTGTTCGTATGGATTAAATATTCTAAAATACGGAGCTGCATCGCAGCCGGAACTTGCAGCCCATTGCCAACCTCCATTATTTGAAGCCAATTCGAAATCAAGTAGTTTTTTGGCAAAATAAGCTTCTCCCCATTGCCAATTTATTAGTAGATGTTTAGTTAAAAAACTAGCAGTAATCATTCGCACTCTATTGTGCATAAATCCGGTTTCATTTAGCTCTCGCATACCGGCATCTACAATTGGATAGCCTGTTTTACCAGCACACCATTTATCAAATTCATTTTCATCGTTTCTCCATAAAATACGATTGTATGCAGGTTTAAATGCACCATTTTGCACATGCGGAAAATGAAATAAAATCATCATGTAAAAATCTCTCCAGATTAATTCGTTCAACCACGCTTCATTGTGCTGTAATGCAATGGCAGCCAAATGTCTTATACTTACTGTCCCAAAACGCAAGTGAACACTTAATTTTGTGGTGCCCGCAACAGAAGGAATATCTCGCATTTCTTTATATTGCTTTATTACAGCTATATCCACTTGGGGAGGAACAAAAACACTATCCGTTTTTTGAAATCCCATTTGTTGTAAGCTAGGAAAACTAGATGCTTCAATGGTTTTGGAAAAATTTGAAAAATAATTTTGAGTGGGATATGCCTTCAAATAAAAAGAAGAGAGTTTCGATTTCCATTTTTTAGAATATGGCGTGAATATAGTATAAGGCAAGCCATCTTCTTTTACTACTTCGCTTTTCTCAAATATACATTGGTCTTTATAGGTTTTGAAAGCGATATTCTTTGCCCTAAAAAATTCCCGAATATAGGTGTCCCGCTCTATAGCTGCAGGCTCATAATCATGATTGGCATAAACAGCATCAATAGTATATATTTCTGCCAATTTTTTAAACGCATTTAATGGGCTATCGTACAAAACGACAAGACTCGACCCAAGTTGGTGCAAATCAGTATTTAATTGTTCGAGTACTTGATAAATAAAATCTACCCTCCTATCGCATTTATCTTCTAACTTATTTAAAATAGTTGGATCAAAAATAAAAACAGGAACTACATTCTTATTTTCTTTTAGTGCATAATACAATGCCGCATTATCTTGTAAGCGCAAGTCTCGTCTAAACCAAAAAATAGTTGCTTTGTGTTGCATATTCTGATATACAAACAGAAGTGATTTTTGTTTAAAAAAAGGGACATGCAAATTGAATTTGCATGTCCCTAGAAAATTCTAAAATATACTAGCGTTATTATTCCTTCACAACCCTCTTAATGGCTTGTAATTTATCACTATAAACTTTCAAAATATAAACACCCTTGTCAATTGTACTCATGTCGATTATTGAATTTGGAGAGAGCGCCTGTCTGTTTTTAATTACAGCACCTCTTACATCAAGCAGCTCAATGTACATTTCACTGTTTAATACTCCAACAGTTTCTATTGTTAGCGCATCTTTTACAGGATTAGGAAAAATGGTTATAGGAAGCGTAGTAAAATCTTCCGCTACACCAACATTTGATTTATATCCATATACACAGATATTAAATGTACCCACACTATCAGTTCCGGTTGTAAATGTTCGTAAATAATACATCCCTCCTATCGTTAATCCTCCAAACCTTACAGAATCACCATCAGCTTGGCCGGAACAACCAGTAACCTCCGTTCCACTGCAAGAATCTTGGTATAATGACACCCCAAAGCCAGAAAAACCTCCAACAAAATTCGAACCTTTAATTGTCATTGCTGTATCTACAGCAACAAACTTAAACCATACATCATCATCTATAGAAATACCTGTACAACTAGCATCCGGCTGTGATTTGGTTGAATTGATTGTGTTTACTGTAGTTGCAGTACATGACAATTCATTTTGACTCGCTGTAATAGCAATAGCGCCCGAGCATTCATCATTGGCAGGAGGGGCAGGTATTGAATACACACAAATATCGAATGTAGTAGTAGCCGGAACCAAAACATCCCAATCATATACTCTAACATAATATACTCCGCCTACGGTCAATCCTGTTGACTTCAAAATTTCTGTGAGTCCGCCTCCATTATTATCTACACAAGCAAATGCAGTTGAAGAACCACACGATGAAAAAATTTCAACAACTGCATCTAATGATGCAGATGGCGTAACCTCTACTGCAACATTCGCACTTGTAGCTGTAAACTCGAACCAAACATCATCCTCAGCATTTGCACTATTTGTAACACATTCTGGATTACCGGATGCAGTAGCTGCATTCAAATCGGCCGTAATTGTTGCGCAAACAGAGCCCTGAACAAGAGAAATAGCGTTTACACATTCGTCATTTGCTGGAGGTAGAGTATAGTTAAAAATACAAATATCAAAATTGTCGTCACCCGAAGATCCTGTGCCTGCATGAAAAACACGCACATAGTAGGAATTTCCAATTACTAAATTTGTTAATACAAGTGTTTCGGAATTTCCGTTTTGATTATCTCCGCAATCTCTAGGGAACGATGCATCACAAGAATCTCTCACTTCAATTACAGGATCAAAACCTCCTTTACCATTTACGGTAATTGTATGAATGCTATCTAGTGCCGTAAAAATATACCAAACATCATCATCGTCATCTCCTGAGCATCCCGTATTTGGATATGATGCTGTAGCATTTGCAACCGTTCCTGGCGTATTAACACAAATAGTGTCGGGTACTAAAACTGTTGCATTTGCACAGTCATCATTTATAGGGGCAGTTGAAATAAGAGCGTATATACATATTTCAAACTCAGTGGTATGACTGTTGATTGCAGCATGGTCATATACCCTTAAATAATATGTCTGCCCTACAGTTAATGTATCTTCTAAAATTTCATCGGTTCCCGTATCTACGCACTGCAAGCTGTTACCTCCACAACCATCAAACAATTCTACAACAGCGTCAAAATCTCCCAATGCAAGCGATTTTACTTCTATTCTAATAATAGTATCTGCGCCAACCGTAAACTTATACCAAATATCATCATCTGCATTTGCACCGCTTTTGCAAGACGGCAATGATTGCGTTGCTCCTGCTACATCTCCCGTATCGGGATTGCAGGTTGTACCGACTACAATTGTTTTAGCATTTGTGCAATCATCGTTTGTTGGAGTAGAAAGAGATCCCCCAAAAGCAAAAGTTGCAAATAAAAAATTAGTGAGAATTGTGTAAAATAGTTTCATGATATAGTATGTTTTTCTAAATATAGTAATTTGAATATAAATCGAATAAAGAAAGATTGGTGTAATTTTTAAATTGCCCAAGGCAAATAAGAACGGTTAGTTTTTCATAGAAAAAACAACAATGTCAAATAGTAAATACAAAAAATAGGATACTAAAAAGCAAATTGAAAACCCAAGTGCTGTTGTCTTAAAGAAAACTAAATACAATATTATTACTGCCAAAGATGCAAACATCCTTACCACAGAAACAGCCATAAATACACGCACAAATGAGGATGCGGAATTGCTTGTCAACGATTTTAGTAGAAAAAAACCGGAAACAACTCCCAACAGAAGAAAAAAAACGGGTATTATGTATATGTGATTTGTATTTAATTGTGAAGTCAATTGTTTTGAAAAATAAAACAACAACTCTACAACACCTGTGAATAGAACAATTAAGAACAAATGTTTTTGATGTGTCATTCAAAAATAAGATTGGGAAAAATTATTTTTTGTTGTTCTTAAGAAAGTCCTTTAACACAACGTATAATGCCAAAGCAACAGAAGAAAGAGATAGTATAATCGTAAATAAGGGAAATTTTTTGAACTCTAATTTTTCGTCTATCCAAATACCTGCATACGTGCCTAAGCCCATAATAACAAGCATTTGTATACCCATAGAAGAGTATTTAGCATAATCAGAAAGCTGCTGCTTTTTCTTGTTTTTTTCCGTCTCGTTCACCTTGTTTTATATCCTTGATTACCGCACCCATACTGCACGATCCGGAGAAATTAGCTCCCGGCTCGATAGCCAATTTATTGGTAACAATATCGCCAGTTAGTTTTGTAGTAGCCTTTAAAGAAAGTAATTCATTTACAGTAATTTTTCCTTTAATTGTTCCCGAAATATCTGCGTTTTGGCATATAATCTCGCCTTCAATAGTTCCGGTTGCACCAATCACCAACTTGCCTTTTGTAGTAAGCGAACCAATTAATGTACCATCAATTCTTATATCTCCTGAAGATTTGATATCTCCCTCTATAGTAGTGCCTGATCCTAAAAGATTTACAGAAGATGAGTCGGATACATTATTTTTCGTCATGGTATCGTTATTTTTTGAATTGCCAAACATGATATTTCTGATTTACAAATTGTTACAAAGTTAAGGAATTGTAAATACAATTCAAAAAAATATTCGCTTTCACCAAAAGCGGCTAACCAATGTAAAACGCAACCCGAAAATTTAATTTACAATAAGTTTTGAGGGAATAGGGCCCGATTCGGTTTCGAGCAATAAAATATAAACGCCTTTAGCTAGTGCAACATCTTTTAAATTAACAGAAATAAGGTTCTCTCCTATTCTAAAATTATACACAGTAGTAAACACGCAATTTCTTCCTGTTACTTCATAAATTTTCAGTGTAATGGATTGTTCTTTTGTATTAAAAAAAGACACTTCAAAATTATCTCCTGAAACAGGATTCGGAAACACCTTCAAGCTTGAAGCCTCTGTATCATTCACAGAAGTTGCTATGCAAGTACCGGAACCTACCGACACTTGCAATACATTCATATTAGAAAAATAATTGTCAGCAGAATAATAAAGACCGTAATCACAAGTAGAAACATTTTTCACTTTTACCATTAAGGTGTATGTACCAACGGCCAATTGCAAATTAGATGTTGCATAGCTAAACAACATATTTTGTCCGCCTGTAAGTGTTACCAAACTATCTTTCTTTAAAAACTGTGCATTGCCATTGGCGGTAATCGCAACCAGCGCTACAACACCTGTCCAGCTCACAGAGCCTCCATTTCTTAAGCTGTAGGTAATGCTTGCCGAACAATTGTTTTTAAGTGGAGACGCTTTTATTCCTGCATATGTACTTAAATAAATAGATTGAATATCATTGAATCTTCTGGATGTGTAGCCCACCAAATCGCTAGGCGAATAGGTTTTTTGAAATACTTTTGAGGCAGTTCCATTTGCGGCTTCAATAAATAATCCGGCACCACTAGGCGTATCGTCTATAGCCATTCGCACATGAGAACCGGCATCATTCACAATATCTCCCTTTCGTAACGACCCAAAACCGGTTGTTGTAGATGCCGCACCTAAAGATGCTGCAATAGAGGGCAACCCCGATGTACTCTGCTTGTAGCTCAATTCCCAACATCGGCTTACGAAACCACTGCAATCCAATCCAATAATTAATCCGTCAGAAGAGCTTGCATCGGGGCTTCCGGAGCAAATACCGTTTATTCCGGTAAAATGATTGCCCGCTTTTCGGCCTAAAGCAATATAATTTTTCCAATTTAGCCAATGCGTGAAACCGCCCCACTTATAAGGAATAGAGGTAAGTGTAGTATTAGCCACCACCCAATTTGGTGTTCTGTAATACTCTCCGGAGCCATTGTACGTGCACGAATTTTTAACATTCGTAGATGATGGAATCCATTTCATATTTAAATAATTCAGTGCATTTGATTCTGTTTGGGTTCGCGTAACACACGAAGCTCCTTGCATTTTCGATGCGCCCACTTCTTCTACCTCAATAGTTGTAGGCACTAGGTTATTAAAATGTAAATAACTATACTCAAATTGCGGCAATTGTAACTCATTCAGCACATTCACCTTGCTTATATAAACCGCATCCTGCGCAGATAACGCATAATACACATTCGCATTAAAAACAGAAACCGGATTCTTTAAATACGTATTTTTTATAAGTGGAATGGACGAAAGTACTGTTGTATGATTAACTAAATCAACGACCAACAAATATTTTTTCACATCAAACTCCGAAACATCGCTGGTTGTTTCTATTTCAATAAAAGCTTTATGAGCTTTGATATCCAGATGTCTTAAAAAAGCAACGGCTAAATCGCCTTGTATATACTCATTTGCAACATCAATAAATTGGTCGTACGTAAATTCGGGCGACTGTATTTTCAAATAAAACCTCTTTGTATCAACTACCTCTAAACGCTCTTTTGTATTTTCCGGTAAAACCCAATTATTAGTATCTAAAACAGCTATTGTACCATTATCCGACAAAAAGGTTGAACCATTAGCGGACAAAACAACTACTTGATTATTCTCTACATAAATTGCATCTGCCAATAAACGTAGTGAACTTGGCAGTTCTACTCTTGAAAGTAAATTGCCCGACAAATCAAAACTCAATAAGTTATTTTCTCCAAAAACAAAAAAACGATTATTGTAAAAACAAAATGCTTCCCAAGTGTGGTAGTCAATTAAATCAATGGATTCGCGACTAAGAATAGTATCATTTGTTTGGTTAAAGTTAAAAACCAATATCTCGTTAGATGCTTCTGACAAAAAAGCAATTTTATGTGCCGAAATAAACTGATACGATGAAAAAGAATAATGCCCTGAAGCATCCAACAATAGCTTTAATCCGATGCTATCATTAAAAGGAATTTTATATTCGGGATTTTTTGAATGAGATTTTAATTGACTAAACGTGCATATAAATAGAATACACGTAAGTATAGTAAGTAGTTGTTGCTTCATGGTTTGGGTATGCAAATATACCCCTCAATAGCTCTTTAGGCAAGATGTATTTTAAGAAATCTACAAAATAATCTTAACAGCAAATTGTGCATAAACCAAAGGAGCCTTGGAATAAATTATTCCAAGGCTCCTTTGGTTTGAATTTTATTTCAGTTACTATGCTGTAACAATAGAAACGTATGATTTTTCGTTTTTCTTTACAGTAAACTTTACAACTCCGTCAGCTAATGCAAACAAGGTATGGTCTTTACCAATTCCAACATTTGCAGCAGGATAGTGTTTTGTTCCTCTTTGTCTAACAATGATGTTTCCTGCAATTGCCGGCTGACCACCATATATCTTAATACCTAAACGCTTACTGTGCGACTCACGACCGTTTTTTACCTTACCTTCACCTTTTTTATGTGCCATGATCTAAAAAATTTTAATGGTTGAAACTTAAATTATTCTGCTTTTTTGGTTGTTTTTCTTGTCTTTTTTGGTTTTTCCTCAACTTCAACATCAGCTACTTTTGCTTTAGGCTCTGCTTTTTTTGTAGCTTTTTTCACTTTTTTCTCAGCAGTTGGCTCTTCTACAAAAGTTTCGCCTTTCCCTAATATACCTTGAATAAGAACTTCTGTCAAATACTGACGGTGTCCGTTTAACTTAGCATATCCTTTTCTTCTTTTCTTTTTGAAAACAATTACTTTATCACCTTTAGGATGAGAAAGAATTTTGCCGGCTACTCTAGCACCTTCAACAGTAGGAGCACCAACAGATATTTTTCCGTCTTTTTCTAACAAAAAAACTTTATCAAACTCAACAGTAGTACCTTCAGCGCCTTCTAAACGATGTACGTAAACTCGTTTATTTTTTTCTACTTTAAATTGCTGTCCTGCAATATCTACAATAGCGTACATTTTTAACAATATTTGGTTAATAACTAATAAGGGGGCGAATTTATAAAATTTTATTCACACAGACAAATGTTATTGGGCATTAAAAAGAATTTGAATGTACTTAAACATACAAAATACTGATTATCTGTGTATTATATTAAATCAAAAGCTGCTATTCAACAATTAAAACATAGCCTATTAAGTAACACAAAAGTTTTTATTAATTTAGCTTACCAAATTTTCAAACATTTAAAAACAAAATAAAATGAAAGTAACTGTAGTTGGAGCAGGAAATGTAGGCGCAACTTGTGCTGATGTTATTGCTCATAAAGAATTAGCCAATGAGATTGTTTTAGTTGATATAAAAGAAAACTTTGCCGAAGGTAAAGCACTAGATATTTGGCAAACAGCGCCTATCAACATGTATGATTCACGTGTAAAAGGAAGCACAAACGATTATACAAAAACAGCAAACTCTGATGTTGTTGTAATTACATCAGGTCTTCCAAGAAAACCGGGGATGAGCCGTGATGACTTAATTTCTACTAACGCTAATATTGTAAAGACAGTTACTGAAAATGTTATTAAACATTCTCCTAAGGCAATTATCATAATTGTTTCAAACCCTTTGGATGTAATGACTTATTGTGCGTATTTGACAGCTAAAATTGATCCTAAAAGAGTATTTGGAATGGCTGGTATTTTAGACACCGCTCGTTACAAAGCATTTTTAGCTGAAGCGTTGAACTGCTCACCTAAAGATATTCAAGCTGTATTAATGGGTGGGCATGGCGACACCATGGTTCCACTTCCTAGATATACTACTGTAGGTGGAATTCCGGTTACCGAACTAATTGAAAAAGATAAATTAGATGCGATAATTGAACGTACAAAAAAAGGAGGAGGGGAAATTGTAAATCTACTAGGTACTTCTGCATGGTATGCTCCTGGAGCTGCTGCTGCGCAAATGGTAGAAGCAATTGTTCGCGACCAAAAAAGAATTTTTCCGGTATGCGCATGGCTGCAAGGCGAATATGGAATGAAAAACGTTTACCTTGGAGTACCTGTTAAACTTGGGAAAAACGGCATCGAAGAAATTATTGAATTAAAATTAAACGCGGATGAGTCTAAACTATTGGCTGATTCAGCTAAAGCAGTAAAAGAAGTAATGGATGTACTAGACAACATGAATGTTGCTGTAAAATAATTTTCTTTCTAAACATAAAGAGCGCTTCTTTAAAACAGAAGCGCTCTTTTTTTATACCAAAGACAATGATTTCAAAAATTCCTTTTAAGCTTATAAAAATTAAAAATGGTGGTTACCACCTACACCAATTTATAAAAATAAATGGCAAACAAGCTCGACTTATTATAGATACAGGAGCCTCTGCCACTATACTTGACAAAGGAAGCATACAAAAATTCACACAAAATAAATTAAATAAACACACCGATCAAGCTACAGGAATAAGTGGCAAAAAAATGGACTCATTTATTGTATCGGTTGATTCGGTTAGCTTTGGAAGCATCTCCTTAAAAAAGCAAAAATTGGGCGCACTCGACTTAAGCAATGTTAACGCTACATACAAACAGCTTAACATACCACATGTAGATGGTGTTTTGGGAAGTGATTTATTAAAAAAACTAAACGCAGTTGTAGATTATTCCAAAAAGGAGGTTGTGTTTAATTCATCTATAAAAAAAACCAGTACCTCGAAAAAATAATTTTACTAATTCCTAATTGCAGCAGAATAAGGATCTACAGACACCTCTATTTTTTTTCCTACAATCTCCTCCAATGTATTTAAGTCTATAAAAGTAATAAACCCGTTTCTACCTCCGCAAGTATTAGAATGATGGGGAGCGGGGCCCTTGCTATTCGCATTTCTATTGGCCACATACACCAAATTATTTGCGTCATCTACTACTATTCCATGCGGTTGAAACCCGAGATAAATTTTCTTTACAAACGCATTTGTTTTGTAATTAATAATTGTAACGGAACCACGCTTTCCCGCAACAGCTGTATCTTCTGTACAAGTAACAAATAAATAATCTGTTGAAGTACTAATAGCCATTTCTTGCGGATAAATACCGGTATTGATGCTCGTTAGCACTTGATTAGTTGCGGTTTTTAGCACACGTACCTCATTCGATTTTTGACACGTAATAAAACATTTTGTTCCATCGGGAGTAAAAATAATTTCATGCGGATCGTAACTAATTGCAGGATTTGTACTTGCCGCTGCAAATGGATTTAAACTAACCATTTCCGCAGATATAGGGTCATTTACGGGAATGCGATAAATAAAATTTCCGGTTTGCGCTGTTACAAAAAGTGTGTCGTTTGTTTTGTTTATAGCAGAACCATGCGGATAGCTGAACAAGCCCGTCCATGTGTTTAGCAACGAATTTGTTTGTAAATCAACATATGCAATTTTGCCATTGGCACTCCAGTCCACACAAAAAGCATATTTCGAATCACTAGAAATAGTTAGTGTATTCCAATAGCCACTACCAATTGAAATATCAGCTACATGCGAATCATCAGATGCTCTAAATTTTTGAATAACACTTGACGCCAAAAAAACAACATACCAATATTGTCCATCCGGGGAAACCCTTACCATGTGTGGTGATTCAACAGCCGCACTTATACCCACATCTACATACCGCATTGGCAAAGAGGTTTCGGCATCAAAAACAGTTACCACATCGCATCCTTGATTCACAACATATATCTTTTTTCGAGATGCATTATCTGCAAATTTTACATTTCCGTCAATATCCGGAGCGCCCTGCAAAATCCAATCTCTCAATAAAACAACTTCCTCTTTTGTGAGCGGATCAGCACCCACTGGCATGGTGGGCGTTAGTGTAAGCCCTAAATCAGAATAGGTATTAATGTAATAGCAAAAAGTACTATAATCTGGTCTGTAAGGAATTATAACTGCTCCATTTCTATTTCCATCAAATGCATCGTACCACGACTCTAACGACAACCCGGAAGCAGCTTCTTTGCTTGAAAAAGTATGACAACCCGGTGTGGCACATTTAGTAATCACAATCTCTCCTACTTCCGATGGATATCCATTGTAATCGGGTGTTGCACCCTCTCTCTTACAGGCACAAAGAATTGTTAGGAGAACTCCAAAAAACAAAATCTTAATATATACATGACTCTTCATTAATGGTAAGTTAATGTTTAAAATGGAATTTTGAAAAAAAGAAAACTATGCAATTAAGTTTAATTTTATTGGCGTGTTTGGTTGTTGTAATGTCTTTATTGGCAGTAGTTCCAAGTATAGATATTACTTTTGATGAGGGCAAAGACGAATAGTTTTAAACACTCTTGAGCTTAAAACTAATATCGTTATTCCCTTTCACACATTTGGTTTTTTAATTTATTTTTCAATCTTTGCAACTATCGATGTTTAAAAAACTAAAAATAGTTGCCCTTTTACTCATTCAAATAATTGCGCCACAATTATTTGCGGGAATTCTTTTTACCGGGGAAAAGACCTCGGAAGCGCCAGACACAAGCAATGTAGTTATCTCGGAAGAAATGACTTTATCCACCGAAGATTCGCTATTACTATTCCCTGCGTACGATATTTACTCGCAATGGGACACCACAACCATTCATCCTTATAAATTTTCTGCCGTAAACTTTAACGATACTGTAGAGGTTTTATTACAAGACGAGTTCAACTGTGGCTACGCACATCCATTTCCAGGACCTGTAACCTCTAGCTATGGAAGCCGCAGAGGAAGACCACATTATGGTATTGATATTAATTTAGAAACAGGAGATACCGTAGTTAGTGCCTTTGAAGGAATGGTACGTATTGCAAAATTAAATAAAACCTATGGCAACGTAGTTATCATACGCCACAAAAATGGATTGGAAACTATTTATGCGCATCTGTCAAAAATTTGTGTTGAAGCAGGGCAAATAGTAGAACCAGGACAGATTATTGGATTAGGAGGGAATACCGGCAGATCTTACGGTAGTCATCTACATTTTGAAGTAAGATACAAGGGCATGCCGATTAACCCAAGTACACTAATTTCGTTTGAAGATTATAAATTAGTGAGTGAAAAAGCCACCATCAGCAAAAGCAGTTTCCAGTTTTTTGCACAACAAAAATCACTTAAATACCATACTGTAAGAAAGGGCGACACCCTTTACAAAATCGCAAAAAGATATGGCACCACACCACAAAAAATTTGCAAATTAAACAGAATTAAAAGTTCAACTAAACTGAGAATAGGGAGTAAAATAAGGTACTCATAGTTTGTTCATAAAACAGACTTTTCTTTCTTATTATTTTAGTTTAACTTTACATTAACTTAACCACCCTTTATGAAAGCAAAATATATTTCCATTATTGGAATTATTTTTTCTGTTTTTCTAATTTCTTGTAAAAAAGATTTAGAAAAAGAAACCCCAAAAGATTTTCTTTTAGTAGAAGCCGAAAGCGCACCCACAATTAAGCGATTTGAAGAAGGTTTTGAAGGCAACTACAAAGTAGGCTATCCAGCCGACACTACCTACTTTTGGACAGGTGCATGGTATTTAGACAATGCCATGAGTGGCACTCAACAAGACGATAAGAAAAAAGGATTACGCTCGCTAAGGCTAATAAACAATGGCAGCGCACGAATGATGTTTAATGTTATTGACGGAATTTCTGTTGTAACTATATTGCATGCCGCACATGGCACTGACGGGCCAAGCACCTGGGAGCTGTGGTTTTCTACTAGCAATGGACTGTCCTGGCAAAAGGCAGGACCACCAGTAACTTCGCATCCGGGCTCTTTAAAAACAGCCACATTTACTTTAAACACTACCTATAGAACAAGGCTTGAATTGCGAAAAATTTCCGGTGGTCCCAATCGCTTAAATATTGATAACATTTCAGTTACCGGAACAATCCCTGCACCAACAAGAGACAACAATTTAGCATTGGGTAACCCAAGCAATGCCAATAATAACATTGCAAATTTCAATAATTATTTAATGGTAAAGCCACAATACACCTTATCATACAACAGAACTAAGGGTATTCCCAATTGGGTAAGTTGGCACTTAAGTTTAGGATGGAGGGGAACCGCTGTAAGAAAAGATGATTTTGTAGCCGACCCTACCATGCCATTTGGATGGTATGCAGTAAAACCTGCCGATTACAAACTTACCGGATTTGACAAAGGACACATGTGCCCATCGGACGATAGAGATGGTGGACCATCAGACAACTCTGCTACTTTTAACATGACCAACATGGTGCCACAAGCTCCGGATCACAATAGAAAAGTGTGGCGTTTGTTCGAAAATTTTTGCAGAACACTAGCAGGACAAGGCTATGAGCTATATATTGTTGCAGGCTCAGCAGGAGTTGGAGGGACAGGCTCTGTGTATCCTTTTCCTGTTACAAGTATTGCATCCGGTAAAATAACCGTGCCGGCATCTTGTTGGAAAGTTGCATTAATATTACCGGTTGGGAGCAATGATAAAAACCGAGTTAGTGCAAGCACAAAAGTTATCGCAATAAATGTGCCGAATAACCAAGATGCAGACAACCTAAAATGGTTTAACTACATTACAACTGTAGATAAAGTAGAACAATTAACAGGGCTTAATTTGTTCTCTGCACTACCCGATAATATTGAAAATATAATTGAATCAAAAAAGTATGTTGGAGAGGTACAGTAAATAACACCTAAGTTATTTACCACCCATTAAAATTAGGCCTCCTACCTAATTGGAAAGCACTTCCCGCTTTTGTAAGAAAAGCATTAAATTGAATATCAAACCGCTTCAAAGCGAGCAAATAGAATTCTTGAGGCGTGTCTTTTTATATCCTGTAAGTGCATACAGTAACAATTCTTTTACGACAAAAAACGAGGGAAGGTGCAAATTAATTTGCACCTTCCCTCGTTTTTTGTATTTCTTTACTTATGCTTTATTTTCCTAAGCCAACTGGGCTTCCAACTCTTGTCATTGCACATCTAAATCCTAAATAGGATGTAGCTTGTCTTTGATCTAAGAATCTGCGAGTACCAGGACTCATGTAATATGCTCTATCTCTCCAAGATCCACCTTTAAACACCTTGGCTTTATCGTTTATCATAGAATAAACGCTATACTCGTACATTAATTTATTCCCTAATGAATTAGCGTCTTCTCCTTGAGTAAAATAAACACTCGATTCAATATCACCATCTAAATAGCTGATATTATCGGATTTTTTATAGTTTCTTCTTTCGTCCAAGTTATCCACGTTATAAGCAATAGAAACATCACGCATTTTAACCATACCCGGGATGCTTACAATGTTGCTATCTTTATCGTACAAAACAGAGTCGGTATTTACTACAATACCATCCACATCTTTAACTTGTGTTTTAAACACATTACCTCTAAATGCTCTAAAATCATCTTTATCTTCAGAAGACATTGGTCTGTAAGTATCCATAACCCACTCACTTACGTTACCGGCCATGTTATACAAACCATAATCATTAGGCCAATACGAATACACAGGTGCTGTAACATCGGCATTATCATTCAAATAACCTGCGGCACCCATCATATCTCCAGCACCACGCTTAAAGTTAGCCATCATTTGTCCAATTGCCTTTTCGTCTGGGTTACGAACTCCGTGTCCGTTCCAAGGATAAATTCTTCTGTCTGTAATTCTCTCTCCGATAGTATTTCCAATTAATCCATAACAAGCGTATTCCCACTCAGCTTCTGTTGGCAGGCGGTAGCGTGGTAAAAATATACCATCTTCCATTTTAACATTTCTATCAGGTGAGTTAGGGTCAAATGAAGGAAGTTTTTGTTTTTGAGTTCCCGTCCACTTACCTGCCATATATTGGTCGGTATTGAAATAATCTGCGTCAGAAGGTGTAGGAACATGCTCCAACAAGCCTTCGCGAATCATAATAAATTCGTTTACTCTATCTGTTCTCCAAGCACAAAAATCGTTTGCTTGTAGCCAGTTTACGCCTACTACAGGATAATCTCT
Organism: Bacteroidota bacterium; assembly: GCA_017303975.1. Lineage (NCBI taxonomy): Bacteria > Pseudomonadati > Bacteroidota > Bacteroidota bacterium. Next base: position 70,316 of record JAFLBG010000007.1, on the reverse strand, counting down.
ATAAGCAGGATGTCTAAAATAATACTCTACATAAGGCTCATTGAATGCCATTTTCTCTCTCCAAACCAACGTATCAGGCAAAGCTCTTTGGTAAATATCCGGGAAGTTTGCATTAAATACACGTCCTGTCCAATGTAAATATTCGCCATAATCAAGGTTTCTTACCTCAGTTTCGTCCATGTAAAATGAAGAAACAGTAACCCTTCTTGGAATATTGCTCCAATCATAATTAACATCTTGTTCCACTCTACCCATGGTAAATGTACCACCTTCAATAAGAACTAGTCCAGGACCGGTTTCTTGCTCATCGTAAGGCACAACTTCAAAACCTCCGTTTTTCGGATCGTTGTATGCCCAACCTGTAACCGGGGATCTTTCCTTTGAGCATGAAGACACCAAAACCACTGCAATAGCAGCGGTTGATAGGCGAATGAGGGATTTTTTGTTAATCATATCAAACTATATAAATTACACTATATAACAACACAAGCATTTGGTTTATTGCACAAATGCCTATGAATATTAGAAAGAAGGACAGCTAATGGTTCTAAACTTCTTTTTCTTTGGCTTACATTCAAACTGCAGAGCAAAAGAAATTTCGTGAGAACCAGCTGTAGCATTACTTAATTTAGATATAGTAACATCGTAACTATATCCAAACTTAAACAATCCTTGCTGGAAACCAATTAATGCAATAAATGCATCTCTGTTTCTGTACCACAAACCACCTACAATAGGCCCCTTAATTACGTAAACACCTAAGTTAAGCTGTTGAAAATCTTGTTGCTTTTGGTATAAAACGTTAGGCGATAAATAAGTATCTCCACCTCTACCATCTAGTGGAATCAAGGCTCCGGCATGTCCGGTAAGTTTCATTGGTAGTGGACTATTACCTGTTCCTAATAAAGATTCGTCAGGTTGTGTTAAGTGATGTGCTGCAAAACCGAAGAAATAACGTTTGCTATAACCCAATATACCCGCAGAAATATCTACATTGCTTTTTGCATTGGCAGGAGTTTCTGCTGTATTAAACACAAACCCTCTTCTTGCATCTATCATATCACCAAAAGTAAGTTTGCTCCAATCTACCTTTTTTTGCATGTAAGTAGCTTGAAATCCAGCCTTTATGGAGAAAGTTCTAGAAACGTTTAATTGGTAGGAATACATACCACTTACATTTGTGGTTGTAAGTGTTCCTTGTCCGGCTTGGTCATTAGTTACTAACAATCCAACACCTCCAGCCAACACATCTATATGCTGGTCGTAAGAAGCACTATATGTAATAAACTGACCCGTAAGAGCCGGCCATTGGTTACGGTAGTTTAAGCAAACTCGAGGACAACGAGCTGTACCTGCAAATGCAGGATTCAAATACAATGGGTTTGCATAAAACTGAGTAAATTGAGGGTCTTGTGCATATGCATTTTCTGAGAAAACACAGGCAATTGCAACCGCTGAAAAGAGTACTAATTTTTTCATCATAGGTTTATACATTTACAATTATACTAAAAAAAATTAAAAAAGTTTCAACATATGTTAAAAACTTTTAACACACCTTAAAATATTGCTAAAAATACTTCGTTATCATTAGGAAGTCAATACATTTTGTACTATTATCCATTAAAACGATTTTATTATATAGACGAACAACTACTTTAATGGTTGCCTTTAAACCAAAACTAATTTTGTATTTAAACAACTAAAGTGGCTATGATTTGTAAAAAAACCAATATTTTTGGGTCAATTGATAAATTGATGACTCATAGATTAGCATATCTTTTTTTAAGTGCATTCCTTTTTTTTACGCTATTTGGATTTTCGCAAGAAAATAGAACATACTCTATAAAATGGAAATCTCCGGTAGCCGAAAAACTTACCGATGACAATATAAATGAAAATTTAGCTTTTGAAGATGTCATTTATTTAGAAGATGGCTTACCCTATTATTTTATAAAAAAGCAACTTCCTTCATCTGTTTCGGGAATAAGCTGTTCATTAGAATCAATAAAACTAGAAAGTGTTTATGACGAAAAAGAAAAGAGCGTACTTAAAACTCGAGCTTTTTCAAATCTTTCGGAAGAATTTACCATAAAATGGAAAATTGCGTATGATAGAGGACAGCCATTTGCACTTATATATATTCTGCCAATTCGAAAAACTTCGGCAGGATACGAAAAAATTAGTTCCTTCTCCCTATCCATTAACGAAACAAGCGCTTTTAAAAAAACAAACTTTTACAAAACCTACGCATCCAACTCTGTTCTTGCCAATGGAATGTGGTATAAAATTGCTGTGGAAAAATCGGGGGTATTTAAGTTAAGTTACTCTTTTTTGAAAAATATTGGAGTTGATCTAAAAAACACCAACCCGAAAAATATAAAAATATACGGCAATGGAGGCGGCATGCTTCCTATGGCAAATAGCAAATTTAGATTTGACGACTTAACCGAAAATGCAATATACGTGCAGGGCGAAACTGACAAAAAATTTGATTCGTTGGATTATATTTTATTTTATGCAAAAGGACCGAACGAATGGAAGTTCGATACAAACACACAAAAATTTAATCACGAAAATAATTTATACTCAGATAGCGCTTACTATTTTATTACGATAGATAACAGTTCTTTAGGCAAACGAATACTTACACAACCCTCATCTACAAATACACCTACTCACTACAGCACTACATTTGATGATTACGCTTATCACGAAAGTGAGTTGTACAATCTTGTTAAGTCGGGAAGAGAATGGTATGGAGAGAAATTAGATGCTACAGGATCGAAAGACTTTAGTTTTACATTTCCCAATTTAGTTACAAGTGAATTGGTGTATATAAAAGCAGATATTGCCTCGAGATACGACATTCCTTTCTCTGCAAATGCCTTTTCTGTTATTACCCCTAGTAACTCGTTTAATCTTTCTCCCGGATCATGTGATTTTGGCTGCTACTTTTGTGATTATGCAACAACCGCACAAAACACTACAAGCTTTACAAGCAATGCAAACACCATTACTATTTCTGTTGTAAAAAATTTAGGCAGAGCAGTTGGATGGGTTAATTTTATTGAACTAAACGCCCGCAGACAACTTGCTATGGTTGGCAGTCAACAATTATTATTTAGAGATAAAACTTCTATTGGTACTGGAAACATTACTCAATTTACAATAACTAACACGACACCAACTACTTTAATTTGGGATGTAACGGATGCAACAAACTGTAAATTACAAAGCAGTAGCTACAACTCAAACACACATACCTTTTCAGTAGCGACAGACACCATTAAGGAATTTTTGGCAATGGATGAAAATGGATTGTTTGAAAATCCACGTTTTGTAGAGACTGTAGTCAATCAAAATTTACACGCGCTTTATCAACCTGATTTTATAATTGTGTCTCATCCGCTTTTTTTGACAGAAGCAAACCGACTAGCCGATTTTCATAGAACACACGATAATTTAAAAACAATAGTTGTTACTCCTCAAGAAATTTACAATGAATTTTCGTCCGGAGCGCAAGACATTACTGCCATACGAGACTTTGTAAAAATGTTTTACGACAAAGCAAATACAATTCAAGATTCAATGCCAAAGTATTTGTTGTTATTTGGCGATGGATCGTACGACCCTAAAAAACGCTTTGCGTCTAACACAAATTTTATTCCTGTTTTTGAATCGAGAAATTCGGTTTCCTATACCAATTCGTATGTATCGGACGATTTTTTCGGATTAATGGATGCTAACGAGGGCGATTTAGATAATGGAGGTCTTGTAGATATTGGCATTGGACGATTTCCGGTAAAATCTGTAGCGGAAGCAAAAAGTGTGGTAGATAAAATTTTCACATATACTAAAACCGGAGAATCAATTGGTGCAAAAAACAACAGTGTGGTAAGCAATGTAAACTCGAACTTTGGCAATTGGAGAAGTGAAATTTGTTTTATTGCAGATGACGAAGATGGAAACTTACATATGGATCAAGCCAATAAATATGCTGATTCTGTGGCAAAAAGACACCCCTACATTAACAACGAAAAAATATTTTTAGATGCGTATGCACAACAAGCCACTCCTGGTGGAGACAGGTATCCTGATGCTGTAGATGCGATAAACAAACGTGTAAATAAAGGGGGATTAATAATAAACTATACAGGCCACGGAGGAGAGGTAGGATTAGCACATGAGCGTATTATTGAAATTCCGCAAATAAATAGTTGGTCGAACGAGAAAAAAATGCCATTGTTTTTTACTGCAACATGTGAATTTAGCCGATTTGACGACCCTGCCAGAACATCTGCTGGAGAGCTTGTTTTGCTTAACCCTAAAGGCGGAGGAATTGGCCTAATGACAACTGTGAGGTTGGTTTATTCTTTCGGTAACGATATTTTAAGTAAGTTCTTTTACAAGTATGCGTTTGACACCTTATCAAATGGAGAAATGCCTAGAATTGGAGATGTGTTTCGCAAAACAAAGGTTTCTGAAGGAGGCTCTTTAAATGGAAGAAACTTTACTTTATTAGGAGATCCTGCATTAAAACTTGCCTATCCAATACACAGCGTTAAAACGACAACAGTTTCTACAGACACCCTAAAATCGCTAAGTACCGTAACCGTTACAGGATATGTAAGCGATAAAAATGGCAATAAACTAACCAACTACAACGGAATACTATTTCCAACCGTGTACGACAAAGCAATAACCATTACCAACTTAGCTAATGATGGCGGAACACCGATGCAGTTTAAACAACAAAAAAATATTATCTACAAAGGCAAGGCTAGTGTTACGAATGGCGACTTTTCGTTCTCATTTATTGTACCGAAAGATGTGGCAGGAAATACAGTTGGGCTGGGCAAAATAAGTTATTATGCAGAAAATGGATACGAAGATGCCGCAGGCTATTACCATATAGAAATTGGGGGTGTAAACCCGAACGCTGCTATTGACAACAATGGTCCAGGAGCTGAATTATTTATGAATGATGATAAATTTGTTTTCGGAGGCACAACGAATCAAAATCCAAATTTATTTGCAAAAGTAACAGATGATTATGGAATAAATACTTCCGGATTAAGCATAGGACATGATATTAGCGCGGTATTAGACAACAACAGCTCTAATGCAATAGTATTAAACGATTACTACGAAGGCGATTTAGATAATTATAAAAGCGGAACTATTTATTATCCATTTGAAAATTTGCAAGAAGGTAAACATACGCTTAAACTTAAAGTGTGGGATGTTTCCAACAACTCTACAGATGCTTACACAGAGTTTGTGGTGGCCAAATCTGGGAATCTTGCTTTAAAGCATTTGCTTAACTATCCAAATCCTTTTACCACCAACACCGCATTCTATTTTGAACACAATCAACCTAACATAAGCATGGATGTGCAAATTCAAGTATTTACTATTTCCGGTAAATTGGTAAAGAACATAAACAAGCGCATCCGCACCGAAGGATTTAGATCAGAACCTATTTATTGGGATGGTAAAGATGATTTTGGAGACAAAATTGCACGTGGGGTGTATGTTTATAGCCTAAAAATTAAAACCCCTACACAAACTTCAGAACTTTTCGAAAAACTGGTCATTCTGAACTAAATAGTGTTTTGTACAATAAAAGTCAGAGTATTTCGTTCTAGGACACTAGTTTGTTATTTTTAAATAAAACCCGTAGGTTTGTAACCCTTTAAAATACTACTGAAAACAATGGGAAAGCAAAAAATATTTTTCACGCTAAGTTTAGCAACTTTAGGTGCATCTTTTACTAACACACATGCTCAAATAACCACCAATCAACTTACAGGTGGTGTAAATACTATAACTACAGCTGTTCCATTTTTACTTATCTCTCCCGATTCAAGAGGTGGTGGGATGGCGGATATTGGCGCGGCATCTAGTCCGGACGCAAACAGTATTCATTGGAACGCATCTAAATTGGCTTTTTCGGAAAAGAAATTTGGTTTGGGAATGTCTTACACTCCTTGGCTCAGAAACTTAGTACCGGATATTAACTTAGCCTATTTATCAGGTTATTATAAAGTAAAAGAAGACCAAGCTATTGGAGCATCGTTACGTTATTTTTCGCTTGGAGATATTACATTTACCGATGTAGTAGGAAATACCATTGGGCAATTCAAACCAAATGAATTTGCATTTGACGTAGCATACGCAAGAAGATTTAGCCCCAATTGGTCGGGAGGTATGGCCATGCGCTATATCTACTCTAACTTAACAGGAGGGATAAACGTTCAAGGGTCTGCAACAAAAGCAGGAAAATCGGTAGCGGCAGATGTAAACGCATATTATACCAACAGCGACATTAAAGTTGGAGGTAAAAAAAGTACAGTAGCTGCAGGCTTAAACATTTCAAACATAGGAGCAAAAATATCTTATACTACAAAAACAGACAGAGATTTTATTCCAATCAATATGCGCTTGGGAGGTAGATTGACTATCAACTTAGACGATTACAACTCATTTTCTGTTTTGGCCGACTTGAATAAATTATTAGTTCCCACTCCACCCGTTTATGACGTTGATAGCGCAGGACAAATAATTAACAATCCAGATGGTTCAGCAAAAATTTTGAAAGGAGAAGATCCAAACAGAGGTATTGCAGAAGGCATATTTGGCTCGTTTAACGATGCACCGGGCGGATTTAAAGAAGAGATGAAAGAAGTGAACTATTCTATCGGTTTAGAATATTGGTACGATAATCAATTTGCCGTTAGAGCAGGTTATTTTAACGAAGACGAAACCAAAGGAAATAGAAAATACTTTACGTTTGGATTAGGAGTTAAGTACAACGTATTCGGACTTGATTTTGCGTATTTAGTTCCTACTAAACAACGTAACAATCCACTATCAAACACGCTTCGCTTTACATTGCTGTTTGATTTTGATGCTTTTAAAGGCGAGAAAGAAGAAGCTCCTGCAGAATAATTTTTTAATCAATACTTTTTTGTTTGAAACCTAGAGTTGGTTTTGGTTTTGATGTTCATCAACTAGAAGATGGAAGAGCCTTTTGGATTGGCGGAGTACAAATTCCTCATCACAAAGGAGCTACAGGTCATTCAGATGCCGATGTTTTAATTCACGCTATTTGCGATGCCTTATTAGGTGCTGCTAATTTAGGAGATATTGGCAAACACTTTCCGAATACATCTGCAGAGTTTAAAAATATTGACAGTAAACTTCTACTCAAAAAGGTAATTGAGTTGCTAAAAGAAAAGAAATACACCATTGGAAATATCGATGCTACGCTTTGTTTAGAAGCTCCCAAAATTTTACCTCACATAAACACCATGCAACAAACCCTATCTGTTGTTATGGAAATTCCCGTTGAAGACATTTCGATTAAAGCCACCACCAACGAAACAATGGGCTACGTAGGTCGCCAAGAAGGCGTTTGTGCGTATGCAGTTGCACTGATTTATTAGAAACAACACTCACTCACTACAACACACTTAATTTTTCCTTGAAAATTCGTCCAAATATTTGCGCAACCAATTAATTGCACGTATATTTGCAACCAATCAGTTTCATAAATAAAAAAATGAGAAAACTAAAACTACAAACACAAATAAGCATAGATGGCTTTATTTCAGGGTTAAACGGAGAGATGGATTGGATTACTTTTAATTGGTCGGAAGATTTGATTAGCTATGTAACCCAGCTTACGGAGCCTGTTGGCACCATTGTACTTGGAAAAAATTTAGCACAAGGATTTATTCCACACTGGACAGCAGCCTTAAACAGCGAGACTCCGGAACCGGGGGCTGAAAAATTTGTTAAAACTCCGAAAGTTGTTTTCTCATCTTCTCTAGCAAAATCGGAATGGGAAAATACGGTTTTAGCAAAAGGTAATCTTGTAGAAGAAATCAATGCACTTAAAAAACAACCTGGAGGCGATATAATAGCTTATGGAGGAGCAAAATTTGTTTCTTCTCTTATTAAAGAAAATTTAATTGATGAGCTGCATTTATTTGTAAATCCTGTTGTGCTTGGAAATGGGCTCTCCATTTTTAAAGAAGTTACCAAAAATCAAAAGTACAGAATTATACACTCGCAACAATTCGAATGCGGCATCATTGTATTAACCTATAAGCCGGAATAACATGCGCAGAGATGTTTTTCAGGCTATTGCTGATCCAACACGCAGAGCCATTATTACGCTTATTGCATTTCAAGCAATGACCCCAAGCGCACTGGCCGAGCACTTTGCGAGTAGCAGGCAAGCCGTATCTAAGCATATAAAAATATTAACCGAATGCGAACTATTGAAACAAAAACAAGATGGACGAGAAATATATTACCACCTAAACGCCAACAAAATAAAGGAAATAGATAAGTGGCTTAGTCAGTTCCGAAAAATATGGGAAAGCCGATTTAATCAACTAGACAATGTATTAGCAACAATTAAAAACAAAAAAAAATGAACAGTATTCTTGCATTCGATTTTTCTGTAGATAAGAAAAACAGCACCATCCATGTAAAAAGAGAGTTTGCCACTAGCTTAGATTTAGTATGGGCTGCATGGACAACGCCCGAAATTCTTGACCAATGGTGGGCTCCAAAACCCTATCAAACAAAAACGAAATCGATGGATTTTAGAGAGGGTGGATTCTGGTTGTATGCAATGATTTCACCGGAAGGAGAAAAACACTGGTGTCGGGCAGATTATACAAAAATTAATCTATTAAAAAACTATTCGGCAATAGATGCGTTTTGCAATGAAGCTGGAGATTTAAACAAAGATTTTCCGCGGTCGAATTGGACAAATGCGTTTAGCCAAAAAAATGACATTACAACTGTAACTATTCAAATTGCATACAACCAATTGGCTGACTTAGAAAAAATCATTGAACTAGGCTTTAAAGAAGGATTTACAATGGCAATGAATAACCTAGACAACTACATTGCAGAAATATTAAAGCCGAAGTCGAAATAGTGGAATAGCATTGTATTGGGGAGGGGTATAACTACTAAGAGTCTCTGAACAATTAAATATAGTTGATTCGCACATTCTCGAACAATAAACCTCTTTCATAATTCAAAAGAAAAAGACGTTAAACAGGCTATAAATATTAGCATCTAGAGGAGTCGATGTATTTGGGATGGATAAACACGCACACCCTTCGGATCCGCTCAGGGGGACTAGAATGTAAATTGCTATATCCAAACATCCTATGAATTACTAAATAAATCTACGATTGTAATGCGGTGCTAATTTTGTAAACTTGCGTTACTATGCAGTACAACAATTCATCTAAAAAAAACATACCTGAAGAAAAAATTTTAGATAAAATTGTTAAGTACTGTACCTATAGAGAGCGCTGCACTTATGAGGTAGAAGAAAAATTAAAATCGTGGACCTCCACTTCAACAGCCATAAAAAGCGCTATTGACTTTCTTATAAAAGAACGTTTTCTTAATGAAGAACGTTATGTAAAATTATTTGTAAAAAGCAAGTTGAATCAAAACTGGGGGGTGAGAAAAATAACATCTCATCTAAAACAAAAAAGAGTCGACTCTGCTCTAATAGAATCAGCATTTGCAGATTACACAACCGATTTTCATGCAGAGAAACTACAAACGCTTGCACAAAAAAAATGGAGCTCGCTTAAAGAAGTTGACATAAAAAAGAAAACAGAAAAAACAATTCGATATTTGATATCGAGAGGATTTGAGCTAGATAGCGTTTTTAAAGAAGTTAAAAAGCTTCCGCAAAAGCCTCTTTAAATGCAGCTGCCGTTGCATCCAAATCGCTGTATGTATGTGCCTCCGAAACAAACCCTACTTCGTATCCTGATGGTCCCAAGTAGATACCTCGTTGCAATAGAGCATGATAAAATGATTTAAAATGACTCATGCTATTCCCATCAATTTCTTCGGCTGTTTTAATAGAAGGCTTATCGGTGAAGGCAATCCAGTATATAGACCCTATAGAGAAAATTTTAAATTTAGACGCATACGCAGCGCACAACTCATTTACTTTTACAATAAAGTAATTTGTTTTTTCTTGTAACTCTTTATAAAAGTTGGGCTTTAAGCATTCTGTTAATTGAGCTATTCCTGCTGCCATTGCAACCGGATTCCCGGACAATGTGCCTGCTTGATAGACATCTCCATCCGGAGAAATTTTACTCATAATTCTTTCGCTCGCACCATACATCCCTACAGGCAAGCCCCCTCCAATAATTTTTCCGTAGGTAATTATATCTGGGTGTACATCGTAATAACCGGCAGCTCCTTCAAATCCAACCCTAAAGCCGGAAATAACTTCGTCAAAAATCAGCAGGGAGTTGTTCTGCGTGCATATCTCTCGCAAAAACTGCAAATACTCTTTACCTTGCAAGAGCAATCCATTGTTTGCTGGAATGGGTTCAATTATTACACACGCAATTTCATTTTTAAATTTTGAGAATGCTTCTTCGATTGCTTGTTTATTATTTAAGGAAACAACAATTGTTTCATCAACAAAACTTTGTGGAACACCCGCTGATGAAGTGTTGCCAAATGTTACTAATCCGGAACCTGCTTTAACCAATAAAGAATCTGAATGTCCGTGGTAACAACCTTCAAATTTTAAAATTTTTGTTCTGCCAGTATATCCTCTTGCCAAACGAATTGCGCTCATTACAGCCTCTGTACCCGAACTTACAAAGCGCAGCTTTTCTATAAATTTATTATTATTTAAAATTAATTCAGCTAATTTATTTTCCAATGCTGTTGGTGCACCAAATGAACTTCCTCTCTCTACGGCTGTTTTAACAGCATCTACAATTTTTGGATGCGCATGCCCTAAAATTAAAGGCCCCCAAGAGCAGCAGTAGTCAATATATTTATTGCCATCTGCATCCCAAATGTAAGCTCCGCTGCCACGCTCAATAAACAAAGGTGTTCCGCCTACAGAACGAAAAGCGCGCACAGGAGAATTCACCCCTCCCGGAAAATATTTTTTCGCATTTAAAAATAACTGCTCGGAACTATCTGTTTTTTTCTGTGTTATAGTAGCCATAAATTGAGATATATCATAAACATTATAAGTAACAAAGATATATATTTGATTGTTTTAATTTAGTACTGTATGAAATTTGAAAACACACTTGAATTTGCGCAACAACAAGATAAAGCAGATTCATTAAAACAATACCGAGAAAAATTCTACTTTCCACAATTTGGAGGACATAATGTTCTTTACTTTACAGGAAACTCATTAGGCTTGCAGCCAAAAACAACTCAAGATTATGTGTTGAATGAACTGGAAGATTGGGCTACATTTGGTGTAGAAGGTCATTTCCATTCCCGAAAACCATGGCTTTCCTATCACGAGCAATTTGCAGAACCCCTAGCAAAACTAGTTGGGGCAAAGCCTACAGAGGTGGTTGCAATGAACCAGCTTACTGTAAACTTACATTTATTGCTCATTTCCTTTTATCAACCAACAAAGCAACGTTATAAAATTTTATGCGAAGCAAAGGCTTTTCCTTCTGATCAGTACGCATTAGAGTCTCAAGTGCGCCTACACGGGTTTAACCCTGAAGATGCCATTATCGAAGTTGCACCTAGAGAAGGAGAATATACTATTCGAACAGAAGATATTTTATTTCAAATTGAGCAACATTCCGAAAGCCTTGCACTGATTACGATTGGCGGTGTCAATTACTTTACCGGGCAGGTGTTTGACATGGAAACTATAACCAAAGCCAGTCATGGAGTTGGCGCACATGTTGGATTTGACTTGGCGCATGCAGCGGGAAACATCGCATTAAAACTGCATGACTGGAATGTTGATTTTGCTTGTTGGTGCTCGTATAAATATTTAAACTCCGGGCCGGGCTCTGTTGCAGGTGCTTTTGTGCATGAAAAACATCATAAAAATAAAAATATACATAGACTTGCCGGCTGGTGGGGACACAACAAAGAAAATCGTTTTAAAATGGAGAAAGGGTTTGTGCCAATAGAAACAGCAGAAGCCTGGCAAATGAGCAATGCGCCTATACTTTCAATGGCTGCGCACAAAGCGGCTCTAGACATTTTTACAGAAGTAGGAATGAATGCACTGATTAGCAAGAGTCGTAGGTTGAGTGATTATTTATGGTTTGTTATTGAAGACATAAATTCTGATTTACAAAAGACTCATTCTAAATTTAGTTTAGAAATAATCACACCTAAATCACACCAAGAAAAAGGGTGTCAAGTATCTGTTGTTGCACATGGCAAAGGGAAAAAATTATATGAACAATTATTGAGCCATGGTGTAGTGCCCGATTGGCGCGAACCAAATGTAATACGATTAGCACCTGTTCCATTGTACAATAATTTTGAAGACGTTTTTTTATTTGGAAAAGTGTTGAAGCATTTATTAATAAATGAATAGAATAAAACCTACCTCTAACCCCTCCTTGGAGGGGAATAATGCAATAAAGTCCTTTCCAAGGAGAGGAATAATGAAATGACTTTCCCTTCTAAAGATGGGCAGTTGCAAACAACATAGATTACAAAATATATTCAAACAGAACAAAAATATGAGCAAAAAAATTACACTTGTAGGAGCCGGTTTAGTTGGTTCATTATTATCCATCTATTTAAAAAAACGAGGTTATACGGTTTCTGTTTTCGAGCGCAGATCTGATATGCGTAAGAACAGAATGTCGGCAGGAAAATCAATTAATTTAGCACTAAGCGACAGAGGGTGGAGAGGGTTAGCAGGTGTTGGCATTGCAGATGAAATTAAAAAGGTTGCCATTGCAATGAAAGGACGTATGATTCATCACTTGGATAGTTCTCTTGTTTTCCAACCATATGGCAAAGAAGAGCAAGCTATCTATTCCGTCTCTCGCGGTGGATTAAATTGTGTACTGATGGATTTGGCAGAGAAGAGCGGGGTTGATATGTTTTTTAATGAACGGTGTACAAACATAGACTTAAAAAACACCACGGCATTTTTTGAAAACAACGAAACAAAAAAAATCACCGAAATAAAATCGGATAGAATTATCAGTTCTGATGGTGCATTTTCTGCAGGACGCTTACAAATGCAATTGTCTACAGATAAATTTGACTACCAACAGTTTTATTTGAAGCACGGGTATAAAGAATTAACTATCCCTCCTACTGCAGATGGAAAATTTGCAATGGAAGAACATGCGCTGCACATATGGCCAAGAGGAGAGTTTATGCTTATTGCCTTACCTAATATGGACAAAAGTTTTACCTGTACCTTATTCTTTCCGTTTGAGGGAGAAAAATCTTTTGCTGCTTTAGATACCAAAGAAAAAATGTTCGACTTCTTCAATAAAACATTTCCAGATGCAGTTCAACTAATGCCTACACTAGAGCACGACTACTTTGCAAATCCTGTATCATCATTGGTTACCGTAAAATGTTTCCCTTGGGTACATGAAGACAAATTAGCACTGATTGGCGATGCAGCACATGCTATTGTTCCGTTTTACGGACAAGGAATGAACTGTGGATTTGAAGATTGTTATGTTCTTGATAAATTGATTGACAAGCATCATGAAAATTGGGAAAAAATATTTGCCGAATACCAAGAGCTTCGAAAACCTGACGGAGATGCAATTGCCGACTTGGCTGTTGCAAATTTTATTGAAATGAGAGATCGCACAGCCGACCCGAAATTTTTATTACAGAAAAAAATAGAAGCCCGTTTTAGTCAAAAATATCCAGACAAGTGGATTCCTTTATATACAATGGTTACGTACAGCCCAGACATTAGATATTCAAAGGCTTTAAGGGAAGGAATGCGTCAGGAAGCAATTATGCAAAAAATTATGGCACTCCCCAATATTGAAAAAATATGGGAAAGTGAAGAAGTGGAAAAAGCTATTCTTTCAGAATTATAGTATTGCTTATTTTTTCCAACATGTATCTAGGTGGTCGTTTACCATACCTACCGCCTGCATAAAAGCGTAGCAAATCGTAGAGCCTCTAAATTTAAAGCCTCGCTTTCCCATGTCTTTACTCATTAAATCGCTTATATCCGTTTTTGCCGGAAGTTCTTTTAGTGATTTTCTTTTGTTTACAATAGGCTTATAATCTACAAAACTCCACATGTACTTATCAAAAGAACCAAATTCCTTTTGTATTTGTAAAAAGCATTTGGCATTGTTCACAGCCGCTTCTATCTTAAGCCTATTGCGGATAATTCCTGCATCTTGCATTAATAGCTCTACTTTTTTCGTATCAAACTTTGCAATTTTTTGGGCATCGTAATTCACAAACGCCTTACGAAAATTCTCTCTCTTTTTAAGTACTGTAAGCCAACTTAATCCCGCCTGAAAACTTTCTAAAATTAAAAACTCAAATAATTTGGTATCATCATGTACAGGTACCCCCCATTCTTCATCATGATAGGCAATATAAATTGGTTCTTTTAAACACCAATCACAGCGTACTTTTTCATTCTTCGCCATTATTCTATTTTTATTCCTAACTCGGTAAGTTTATTTACAATCGCATTAAACTCTTTTACAGGGTCGGCTTTTTTCCACAACCCACTAAACAAGGCCATTCCAACAAAACCAATGTCTTTAACCTTATGGGCAGTATTTAAATCTACACCACCGCGAGCAACAACTTTTAGCGGAAGCTTTTCTAATGCCGAACGCAAACTATGTTCTGTAAATCCGGATTGATAATTGCTGGTAAGACTATCAAAAATCGGGCTCAAAAAAACATAATCAAACTGCTCCGTTTCTTCAAATAACCCAGAGAGCCTTCTATGTGATGCCGTTATTAATAAATTTTTGTTTTTATACTTTGCAATTTTTATAGTAAGCCATGTTCCAAGCTTTTTGTTACGGTGTGATCGGGTAAGGTGTATTCCTTTTAGTTTAAATTTCCACGCCAAATTATGATGCGAATGGATTATAATACGGTTATGAAAGTGCACCGGAATCTCTTGAATATACTGAGTTAGCTGCTTGGTAGAATACCTCGGCTTTCTTAGATGCAATGTCTCGAGCCCCGACTCAAAAAGCTTTGTTACGATTTGGGTTTCGTTCTCTATGTTTTTTTGCGAACTGGTTATTACAATTAATTTCATAGGTCCTTGTATCTTACATTAAGTTAGTTGCTTTTTTTAATTGCGTTACAAATATTTCGAAGCACGCCTGGGTTTACCTCTAAGGCATTTCCTACTACGATTACATCAGCTCCTGCCTCAATAGCTCTAATTGCTTTTTCTGGAGAGTTTATACCTCCACCTACAAGAAGTGGGATACTTACTTTACTCTTAACTTTCTCTATCATCATTGAGTTTACTGTTTGCTCGGCTCCGCTTCCTGCCTCCAAATATATCAATTTCATCCCTAACATTTCTCCTGCCAAAGCCGTATCACAAGCGGTGTTATAGTCATCTTCTGCTATAGGTTTGGTTTGTGTAACTTGTAAGGTAGAGCTATTTTTTCGTCCATCAATTAGTAAATAGCCTGTAGAAATTACTTCCAGTTTAGCCTCCGCTATTTTAGGGGCCATTATTGTTTGTATGCCAATCAAATAATCCGCATTTCTACCTGAAAGAACAGATGGAAGCAAGATAGCATCTGCTATTCTATCAATTTGCTCGTACCCCCCCGGAAAAATAATAACAGGAATCGTTAGATTTGTTTTTAAATATAACACACATTCTGAAAAATTATTTTTCGTCAACTTACTTCCGCCCACCAAAACAAAATCGACAGGTGTTTGATTAATTATAGTAACTAGTTCTGCCAAATAATCAGTTTTATCCGGATCTATAAGTACCGCAATTTGAGGAATTCTCAGCGTACACTTCTTTTCAATGCAATTATATATTGTTATTTCTCTATCGCCCACGACACAATTAAATTATCTATTTTTCTTGTAAAAATATCATAAAGCGTACGACTGTTGTTAAAATTTATTTCGCCTGTTCCAGTTTGCAGCTTAGAATCGGAGTATGAAACTGAAATATGTTCACGCAAGCCAATGCCATTTCCTCCAAATGCCTTATATAAACTTTCTTTGCAACACCAAGATGTATATAGAAAGTTGTTCTTGTCGATAGTCTTCTCCAATGAAACAAGTTCGTCTTCTGACAAAAACTTATGTTTGATGTCATCTATATTTCTATTACAATATTCAATGTCTATACCCACTTGCTTATTAAAATGAAAAATGCAAGCAGCAGTATTTTTAGTATGACTTATAGATATATTAACATTGCTATTTGCAATATAGGGCTTTCTGTTTTTGTCGAGTAAAATTTCCGGAGCTGGATCAAAATTGGAAAATTGTTTTTTTATAAGTGCTCTTGATGCGATAGACTGTAATCGTTTTGATGGATGCTGCACAATGCCTAATTGTTGTTTTTCTTTCTCTGACAACTTAGCAAATTCAAGTAATTCATCTTGCGACTCCGTAATATTCCATAACGCAATAATGCCTGCATCTATTTTCCAGTGGGCTGTCAAGGGCATAGTTAATATCCCATTACATTATCGTTATCTACACTTCTCGAATCTATTGCATCGCGCAATCCATTGCCTACCATGGTAAATGCAAGCACCAACAACATAATAGCAATCCCGGGAATAAATGCGAGATAAGCAGCATCTACTATTATATAACCTCTATGCGCATTAATCATTGACCCCCATGATGAAATAGGTGGTTGAGCACCAATACCTAAAAAACTAAGTCCTGCTTCAATCAAAATTGCGGAAGCAAAATTAGATGCTGCAATAACAATTACTGGACCTAATACATTAGGCAGAATGTGCTTAATGATTATTCGTTTATTCGTATAACCCAATGCTCGGCCAGCTTCTACAAAATCTTGTTCGCGAATACCTAGTATTTGTCCGCGAATTACACGTGCCACCTCTACCCACATTGTTAAGCCAACGGCAACAAACACTTGCCAAAAACCTTTTCCAAGTATCAGCGTAATTGCAATTACTAATAAAAGAGTTGGGATAGACCACACTACGTTTATTATCCACATAATCACATTATCTACTGCACCTCGGTAAAATCCGGATATTGAGCCCATTAATATTCCAATAAAAATAGAAATAACAACAGAAATAAAACCAACTGCTAATGACACACGTGTTCCGATAAATAATCTGCTTAGTAAATCTCGTCCAGACCGGTCAGTTCCTAAAATATACTTCTTTGTGATAATATTATTCTCCTCTATTTCGGATTGCACCGCTGTAACAGATGTTTTGGTTGCGGATGACTTATTTAATTCATAAAACTCAATATCATTTCCATTGCGCAAAACGCCCGTGTTTATTGGACTCAAGGCATACACCACATCAACTATATTAAAGCGTATTTCAGCACCATTATTGGGCTCAGATCCGGTATACTCCTCGCAAACAATATAACTTCCTTCGAATTTATAGTTATAAATAGGTACTAGCTTATAGTTATTAGGTTCCCCAAACAGCATTTTTTCAAAAATACCAACACGCACGTCTTCTTGATTCTTTTTAATCTTGAGCATTTTTACTTCAAATCCAGGACTTTTTATGGCCAGCTCCAGCATTTGGTCGTTTGCATGTGGGGTTGAATCCGGAGTAATTAAATATCCCAAAATAGAAATAAGCAAGGCAATCGCAATTACCCACAAGCCGGCCATTGCAAGCTTGTTTTTTCTTAATCGTCCCCACGTATAATAAGAAAGTGATTTAGAGGCGGAGCCTGCTGTATTGTCTCTCTTTTTTTTTCTAAATAAAAACATACTACACTCTTGAAGTACTAACTATTTTTCTGCCTTTCCACATAATTTTTTGAGGAAATAATGCTACAAAAAATACAATTAGGCTATAAGGTAAATATAAAAACTCATTTATAATAAACTTAAAAATGTTGAATTTCTGCTTGTAAAATTTTGAGACGGAAGCTCCCAAAAGATAATCACAACAAATTTTTAGTAAAATAAAAATCAAGAAATAAAGCGAACTCCAAAATAGATTTAATAAAGAAATAAAAAATAAAACATTGCTTAGAACTACAAAAAATGCAGTTGCCGTATTATATCCATTTTTTACCAAAAATGTCTTGGACGCCCACCTGGCTCGTTGTAACAAAAATCCAGCAAACTGTTCTTGGGGATTTGTTTCGACAAAAAAAGAATTATTTTTAACAAACAAAATTGAGTTTTTAAACTGTTGGCTGAATTTTTTTAGTAAAAAAATGTCATCTCCAGACAATGTTTCATTTGCTCCCTCAAATCCCTTTACTGCAAGAAAGGCGTCTTTTTCATAAAAAAGATTAGCTCCATTACACAAAAAATATTTTTTTGTTTTAACAGAAACGGCAGTTACCAACAAAAGAACAAACGATTCAAAAACTTGAAAATTTGCAAGCACGGATTTTGATTCTTTAATTAAAACCGGACCTACAATCAGTTTGGGTTTATGTTTACAATAAAAATTGTTTTGTAGTGTAAGCCAATCTTTAGTTAGCACACAATCGGCATCCGTTTGAGCAATTAGTACTCCTGAGGATTGTTGCACTCCCACTTCAATTGCACTTTTTTTCCCGGTACGGATTGGCAAAACCTTTTCCAGCTCAACTACTTTAAGGTTCGGAAGACGCTTTTTGTATGATTCAACAATATCAACAGTTCCATCTGTTGAATGATCATCTATAACAATTATTTCGAAATGGCTTTGAGGATAACTTTGTGCAATCAAACAATCCAAGAGTTTTGATATTGATTTTTCTTCGTTTCGTGCTGCAACAAGAACAGAAATGTGAGTAGGGAGTGTTTCATTTTCATTCAACAGCAGCTCCTCTTGCCAACTATACCACTTATACAGCAGCATAAGTGAAAGTGCAACATAAGCTACAGAAAACAAGAAAACTATACTTTCCATTTTCAACTATATTATTCTTTAGCGAAACCCTTGTTTGGCTAAAAGCAAGTATTTAGTTAATTTACAACAATCAAGTCCCCTTTAAAACGTGATACAACCTACTAAAAATAAAAATTCAGATAAGGTAATATTAGGCATAGATCCCGGTACAAATATAATGGGATATGGCTTAATTCATGTGTTATCTAACAAAATGAATTTTCTTGACATTGGCGTATTAAAACTGCCAAGTGATGATGACCACGGAAGCAAACTAAAAAAAATATTTGAGCGCACCGTAGAAATAATTGAGTTGCACAAGCCCGATGAACTAGCAATTGAAGCTCCTTTTTTCGGAAAAAATGTACAATCTATGTTAAAACTGGGAAGAGCTCAAGGTGTGGCCATTGCAGCTGCATTGTATAAAAACATTCCAATCTTTGAGTATTCTCCTAAAAAAATAAAACTATCAATTACAGGAAATGGCAATTCTTCTAAAGAACAAATTGCCGCTATGCTACACTCCTTATTAAAAATAGATCAAGAGATTAAATACCTTGATGCAACCGATGGGTTAGCTGCTGCAGTATGCCATCACTTTCAATCAAATTCTCCAATTAAAACAAAAACTTTTTCAGGGTGGAAATCTTTTTTGAATGAAAATCCGAATAAGATTGCAAAGTAACTAGATTCAAATACACTTTAATTGGAGGATATTTAATTTATTCTAAATTTTTATTGCTTGACTATTTTACGAACTTCTTTAGCACCCTCAATCGGTACTTCTACAATGTAAATACCTGGAAGTAAATCTTGGATATTTATTGTAGTTTCTGAAGAAGTAATCAACTGCTTCTTCACAAGCACTCCGGAGTAATTGTAAACCCTTGCCGTTCCAGTTGCAAATAAATTTGATATTACCTTAAACTCATCTGACGCAAGTGTAGGGTAAATTAAAAACTTATTGTTTGTATTTTTTTCAACACTAAGCTGCAATGATGATAGTTGTATGTTGTCCAAATTTAGATATGTACCTGAACTGGTTGCACCACCATATTTTTTCGAACTAGATCGAAACTCAACAAATAAGGAATCTGGAACTAGAGAACTTAGATAATTGTAATCACCTTTAACATAACGCCAACCTATGATGAGGTGAGCAGATATTGGCATGTCAAAATACGCGATTGTATCCCTAGAATTTGTTAGTGTATTCCATCGAGAAAGATATGAAACCGCTTGCGCAGAATCTACAACATCTCCAGTTGCCGTTGGAATATAATCTGCCCAAAAACTTAAATTAATAGGTCGAAAATTAATAGCGGTATGTTGGGCTATAATTCCAGGTAAAATAGAATCGTCATAAATACCAGTTGGAATACAATTGCCACAAGCTTTAGTTCGCAAACTAATTGCACGATTCCCCCACATCACATATGAATATGACGGGTCATTTATAAGGTATGCAGTAAATGGGAATTCCTTGACCTAAATACTGATTATATGTATTCCAATCATTTGGAATAACACCCGACCAATTTTCAAAACTAGGATTATTAATTTGGGCTTTAAGTATAAGCGATACGAAAATAAAAAGAAGAAGGAGGTTTTTCGTTTCTAATTTCATAATAAATGGTTTTCATTAATACATTTTCACAAACTTTTTTTGTACTACTTTTTCTTTGTCGGCTATTCTTAATCCATATACCCCAACAGGCAACTCGCTAATATCAATACTGGTGGCATTGTCTGAACTTTGAGTTGTATACAGTGTTTTAGCATGCGAATCGTAAAGAGTAATCGATATTTCAGAATTACTTTCTATCGTTATATAATCATAAGCCGGATTTGGATACATTTTGACAAAAATAGTTTCTACCTCTTCTGTTCCATTGCAAGCATCTACCCAAATATTGTCTGTAGCTGTATTTACACACCCATTGGTATCAGTATAAGAATATGAAACAGGGTGCAATCCTAATCCGGCCAACTGCACATCAAACCAACCAAGCACCACACCCGTACCACTATAAGTACCACCTGCAGGTGTACCGCCTATTAATCCATACGTATTGTTACCATAGCACAACGTATCTATATTTGAAAGAGTAAGTGCTACATTTGGCAATGGATTTACCAATACGAGTAGTGTTTTTGTATCGGTACACAAACCTCCATTTACACCAACTACAGTATATGTTGTCGTTACAGTTGGTGTAACATTTACAGTCGGGCCCGACTGACCAATTGGCTTCCAATTGAAATAGGAAGCCCCTGAAGCACTTAATACATTGGCAGTACCGGAACACACGGCATTGTCTGGACCAGTTAATACAACATTAGGCATAGGTATTACTGTTACGGTTATTATACTGTTTGCAGTACAAACACCACCGTTTGTGCCAACTACAGAGTAGGTATGTGTAGTGGTAGGTATAAACGGAACTCCATTTTGTATACCATCACTCCAACTTAAATTTGCTGCACCGGAAGCACTTATGGTTGTATTTTGTCCATCGCAAATTTTTGTTGCAGAAGCTGTCACGGTAAGAGTTGGTGCTGCATAAATAGTAACACTAATTGGACTAGATGTTACGGTTGCATTTAATACACATGCGGCACTTGAAATCATTTCACACATTATTACATCTCCGTTATTAAAACTGGCTGACGCATACACCGAACTATTTGCTCCACTATTATTCCCATTTACCTTCCATTGATACTGTGGATTTATTCCCTCATTTGTGGCTGTTGCGGTAAAAGATATTATCGTTCCGGCACACACTGTAGTACTTGATGAAACAATGGCTACCGATGCATTTACCGATGTTGTAACGGTAATTACTACCTTATTTGATACTGCGTTTGAACTTATTACACAAGCCGCGTTAGATGTGAGCTCGCAACTTACAGTATCATTATTGTTCAATGTGTTAGAAATATATATTGGATTATTCATACCTACATTATTTCCATTTACTTTCCATTGATAAGTTGGGCTAGCACCTCCATTTGTAGGTGTTGCGGTAAAGGTTACCGAACCACCTCCACATATTGCGGTTGCCGATGATGCAATATTGACAGCGGGGGTTTGAGGATTACTAACACTAATAGAAATGGTATTTGAAAACGCTGTTGCATTTGTTGTACAAACCGCATTAGAAGTGAGTTCACACAATACTATATCATTTGTATTCCAATTTGTTGATGAATAGGTTGTGCTGTTCGTTCCAACATTTGTTCCATTTACTTTCCACTGGTATGCTGGATTAACACCACCATTTAGAGCTGTTGCTGTAAACCCAACAGTACTACCTGAACAAATAGTTGCTCCGGAAGACGAAATAGATACCGAAGGTGTTAAAGATGGAGTAACACTCATGGTAATTAAATTCGAAGTAACTGTTGTGCTTGTAACACATGCAGCATTAGAAGTAACTACAACTTTTATGACATCACCATTACTCAATACTGTTGAGGTATATAGTGCGCTATTCGTTCCAGCATTTAGGTTATTTAGCTTCCATTGATACTGCGGATTTGTTCCTCCATTTATAGCTGATGCCGAAAAAGTTACCAAAGAGCCACTGCATATATTAGAACTACTAGAAGATATAGTTACCGATGCCGTTACAGGTGTGCTTACCGCCATAGTTATTGCATTTGATGTAGCCGGTGAACCCAGCACACACAAAGCATTAGATAGCAGTTGACATGTTACCAAATCGTTATTGGATAATGTAGTAGAGTTGAATATTGCCGCATTTGTGCCAACGTTACTTCCATTAATTTTCCATTGATACATTGGATTAGTGCCACCATTTATCGCAGTAGCAGTAAAGGTTGCATTTGTTCCAGCGCATATATTTGCCCCGCTTGATACAATACTTATAGATGCAGTTACAGATGAATTCACGGTCATGGTAATAGCTGCTGATGTAACTGTTGCATTGGTTACACAGCCAGCATTAGAAAGAAGTACTACACGCACCGCATCATTATTGGTTAATGTTGTTGAAGTAAATATGCTGCTGTTTGTTCCCACATTCAAATTATTTACTTTCCATTGATAGGTTGGATTTCCTCCTCCATTAATTGCTGTAGCCGTAAATGTTACTGTAGAGCCACTACAAATATTTGCACCACTTGAAACAATGCTTACCGATGCTGTTACAGGGGTTGAAACAGTTATGTTTATTGAGTTTGAAACAACTGTAGAATTAGTAACACAGGCTGCATTAGAAGTAAGCCCTAGTGAAACTACATCATTATTGTTCAATGATGAAGATGAATACAATCCTGAATTTAAGCCAACATTATTTCCATTTACCTTCCACTGATAAACAGGATTTGTTCCCGTATTAGTTGCAGCAGCAGTAAACGACACCAATGCACCGGCACATATATTTGCACCACTAGATGAAATACTTACTGATGCTGACACAACCGGAGTAACAGTTATAGTAATAATATTCGATGTAGCCGAAGTGGTTGCACAAGTGGTACTAGTTGTCATCACTACAGAAACGGCATCGTTATTGGCTAAAGTTGATGTAGTAAATACAGTTGAATTTGTTCCGGCATTAGTTCCATTTATTTTCCACTGATAATTCGGATTCAAGCCTCCATTAAAAGGGTTAGCTGTAAATGTTACAGCACTCCCAGCACAAATAGAAGTACCAGAAGCAAGAATGCTTACGGAAGGATTACCAGAAGTCGAAATTGTAAATGTAGCATTACTTTGATCTACAAAACCTGAGTTATTCGCATCTGTAACTTTTACCAATACATTCGATGAAATAGCGTTAGGAATAAACCAACTATACATACACGTATTCCCTGTAGCATTGTAGTTGTTGGCAATAGAAGTCCAAGTAGATCCGCCATTAGTTGAATAATCAAGGTTGTATGATTGTGATGTACCGCTAGCTGTCCATGTAATAGTTTGCGTAGTACATGCTTGCCAATTTTCTCCACCATTTGGAGTTATCACGGTAATTGGCGTTGCGGTGTTTGTAATTGTAAACACCACATCGCTTTGATCTTTCTTACAGGTGTTCACATTATCCACTACTCTTACCAAAGCCATTGTAGTCGGACTATTTGGCACTGTCCAAGCATACGTGTTGGATGTTATGTTCTGGTTGAAGGCAATATTATTCCATGTTGATCCATTGTTAACAGAATAATCAATATTATAAAAATTAGATACTCCACTAGAAGTCCAGTTTATATTTAATAACGAGCCTATTGTGTAACTTCCTCCCACATTTGGCTGTGTAACTACAATAGCCGGAGTAACGTTGAACGCTGCATTGCTTTGATCTACTTTATTTGTATTAGTTGCATCAGAAACTCTAACCAATACATTTGTTGATGGAGAGTTTGGTGCAATCCAAGTATATGAGCATGTTCCGGTTCCCACCGCTGTATAACTGGATAAAATTCCATTCCAAGTTATTCCTCCGTTAATCGAATACTCTAGTTTATACGAACCAGAGCATCCTCCAGCAACCCAAATAATACTGGTAGATGTACAGCTTCCTACATTTTCTCCTCCGTTGGGTGCAACAACATTAATTGCAGGGCTAATCGTAAATACAGCATCACTTACATCATTTACGGATGGAATGCCAAACTCACTTACGCGCACCAATGCTGTATTCGATGTAGTATTTGGTACGGTCCAATTATACGTTCCGTTGTTGGTAGCTGATGTAGCTATATTCAACCAGGTAGCACCATTATCTATAGAATATTCTAACGCCACAAATGTGGATGTAAAAAACTGGCTTGTCCAAGTTATTGGATACGTACTTCCCACATACCAATTTTGACCTCCATTGGGCGCTGTAAGATTTACCATGTGTGTAGCAGGAGTAATAGTAAATGTGCTGTTACTTAAATCACTACGACAAGCCGCTTGCGCATCTCTAACTTGAACTTTACAATTACCTGATGGAATGTTCGGAACCAACCAACTGTATTGACCATTGGTAATGGTGGCATTACTTGTTATGCTAGTCCAGTTTCCTCCGCCATTTGTGGTGTAATATATATTCCACACATTGCTTGCTCCGGCTTCTTGTGTCCAAGTTATTTGCTGCGTGGTATTACCCTGCCAGCTTTCGCCACCATTTGGGGCGGTAAGAGTTACCGGTGTTTTTACTGTAAAGGTGGCATCACTTGAATCGCGTGTTGATGAATTATTTGCATCTACTACTCTTACTAATGCTTGTGTCATGCCAGTACTAGTCAAAGACCAAGGGTAAGTACATGGAGATAAATTTGTACCAGACCAATTTATCTCGAATCCGGCATTCTGATTAGTCGCGTTAGTTATAAAATGAAGTGTGATAGATCCTGTTGAACTAATTATTGTACCTCCATTAGGCAAAGTGTTTCCCGAATAAATTCCCATTAAAGGAGAGCTTGTGGTTGGACCATCGTAAATATATAATCGATCGAAATTAAGTTCTGTAGCAAAACTTAAAAATGATAACGTAACTGCTGTTGCTCCTGCCGGAGTGATTGTTATTATTCCACTAGAACTATTAGCATAAGAACCTACTCCACCATTATCGAGCAATTTGCCATAACATTCTGTACGCATTGTAGTTCCATTAATAAGCAATACATTACCTGCATTACTCGTGCAGCTTGCCGGCACACAAGTATAATTTGACACCTCTGTAGTCCAAGTGTTACCATTATTAGATGAATATTCTATGTTGTATTTGTTTGATGTACCCACCGGTGTCCAATTTATATTTTGATTCGAACAGCCTATCAACAACTCTCCTCCATTAGGGCTTGTTACTGTAATGGTAGATGGTGCTATGGTAAATACAGCATCACTTACATCTTTAATGTTTGGATTTGCTACTTCAGATATTCTTACTAATGCTTGTGTAGATGTAGAAGACCCAAGAGTCCACGAATGTGACCCATCATTAGGCGTGGAATTAACTACTACATTCCAAGTAGTTCCATTATCTAATGAATATTCTATTTTAACGGTATTAGTTGTAAGACCAGCGCTAGTCCATGTTATGGATTTGGAGGTATTGTTATACCACGTCTCTCCTCCGTTGGGAGTGGTTACTGTAATAGTTGGTAATTTAATTGTAAATACTGCATCGCTAATATCATTTACACTAGGAATGCCAAACTCGCTTACTCTTACCAGTGCGGTAGTTGATGGAGTATTTGGGAGAGTCCAATTATACGTTCCGTTGTTAGTTGCCGATGTAGCTATATTCAACCAGGTAGTACCATTGTCTATTGAATATTCTAAGGCAACAAATTGTGATGTAAAAAATTGACTTGTCCAAGTTATTGGATACACGCTTCCCACATACCAGTTCTCTCCTCCATTAGGCGCTGTAACAGTTACCAAATGTGTTGCAGGGGTAATAGTAAATGTGCTATTACTTATGTCTGTTCTACAAGATGAGTTTGCATCTCTTACCCTCACCTTACATGTATTTGATGGAGTATTTGGTAATAGCCAATTGTATTGACCTGTCGTAATGGTAACATTATTTGCAACACTAGTCCAGTTGGTACCACCATTGGTTGAATAATCAATATTCCACACATTGCTTGCTCCGGCTTCTTGTGTCCAAGTTATTTGTTGTGTAGTATTTCCTTGCCAGCTTTCTCCTCCGTTGGCAGCTGTTACAACTACCGGTGGTTTTATCGTAAAGGTGGCATCGCTCGAATCGCGAGTTGATGAATTGTTTGCATCTACTACACGTACCAATGCCTGATTAGTTGGGCTATTGGGAAGATTCCATATATAATTACAAGGAGATACGTTTGTTCCTGTCCAGTTTAACTCAAAGCCCGCATCCATGGTAGCTGCATTGGTAGTAAACTTAAGCGTAACCGACCCAGTAGAGCTAGTTATTGTTCCACCATTGGGCAAAGAAGCGCCTGAATAAATCCCTATTAAAGGATCATTTGTACTTGAGCCATCATAAATCCATAAGCGATCTGCACCTAATTCGGTACTGAAATTGAGGAAAGATAGGGTAACTGCGGTAGCTCCAGTGGGCGATATTGTTATTTGTCCATTGAAGCTGTTAGTATAATTATTTCCACCACCGTTGTCAAATAATTTCCCCGAACACTCTGTACGAGTTTGGTTACTGCCACCCATCAGCAATATACTTCCCGCATTACCTGTACATCCGCCACTTGGACAGGCATAATTTGTGGTTATGGTACTCCAGCTAGAACCATTGTTCAGCGAATAAGCTAGATTATAGAATTTTGATGTTCCGACCGGAGTCCAATTAATATTTTGATTTGTGCAACCTATTAACACTTCTCCTCCATTAGGGCTTGTTACTGTAATGGTAGATGGTGCTATTGTAAATACAGCATCACTTACATCATTAATGTTTGGATTTGCTACTTCCGATATTCTTACCAAAGCATTAGTAGTGGTGGTACTTCCAACTGCATATGGATGAACACCATCATTAGGAGTAGAGCTAATTACGCCAATCCAGGTAATACCATTATCTAATGATATTTCTATTTTAACTGCGTTAGTAGTAAGACCTGCACTAGTCCATTTTATTGATTGAGATGTATTTGTTAGCCAAGTTTCCCCTCCATTGGGTGTAGTTACTGTTATTGTAGGCTGTTTAATTGTAAACACTGCATCGCTAATATCGTTTATAATTGAATTTCCCGCTTCGCTTATTCGAATAAGTGCGTTGGTAGATACATTATTGGGCACTGCCCAAGAATAAGTTCCGTTGTTAGCAGTAGAGTTTATAACCGTATTCCAAGTAGAACCGTTATCGGCAGAATATTCAATTTTTACAAAACTTGAAACAACCGCTTGGCTTGTCCATGTTACTGGATACACATTTCCTATATATCTTATTTCGCCTCCGTTAGGAGAAGTAATAGTAATTGTTGGCAATGTAATAGTGAAGGGGACATTACTTATATCAAATACAGAAGGGCTCCCAACTTCGCTTACACGAACAAGCGCTGTAGTGGTTAGTGTATTCGGAATAGTCCAATTAAAAGAACCCGTGTTTGGTGTTGAACCGGTTATTGTATTCCAAGTAGAACCATTATCTGTTGAATAGTCAATTTTTACAGGCGAAGTAACATATTGGCTTGTCCAGGTAATATTATATGAGTTTCCTACATAAAATGTTCCGCCTAAATTAGGGAAAGTAACAGAAATGCTATGTGTAGGAGGAGATATAGTAAACAAATTATTGCTTGCATCAATTTTACAAGAAGCATTTATATTATCCTTAATACGAACTAGTGCTTGTGTAGATGGAGTATTTGGAATTGTCCAAGCGTATGTACCACTTGATGCAAGAGCCGATGTTGTAAGGGTACTCCACGTAGAGCCTGCATTGGTTGAATATTCAATCGTTAAGTTTGCACTTGTTCCGTTGGCAGTCCAAGTAATATTTTGTGCAGGACCTCCCACTTGCCAAGATTCTCCACCATTGGGAGAAGTAAGTATAAGAGACGATGTTATAGTAAAAGCGCCATTACTTTGATCAGAAATATTTGTGTTATTAAAATCGGACACCTTAACAAGACAATTGGATGAAAACGTATTGGGAACTGTCCATAAATAATTGGTGGCAGAAAGATTGGTAGCTAAGGATGTCCAACTTACACCACCATCAATAGAGTAATCAACCGAATAGAAGCCCGATGTTGCGCTGGCTGTCCAGGATATATTATATACAGTACATGCCGATAAAGACTCTCCGCCATTGGGATTTGAAACTGTTATAAGTTGAGCTTTTATCGCTGTGAAGGCGAAAAATAGCAAACCGATAGTAAATAGTCGAATAGTATTCATGGGAGTTATGGTATAAAAAGTTATGTTAGTGCTTCAAATACTAATTGCGCAAATTTAATTTGAAACACATGTCATGTCAAATTTATTTTTCAATTTTGTCTCACTTTTAAAGCATATTATAATCATTTATTTAATTGTTTTTCAACTTATTAAAAACAATTAACATTTCATATTAATAATTTTATCATCTATAAACAACACCTAAAAGAAGTATAATTACAAACTCACATCTGTCTATCTGCAATGTTATGTTATTGTTTTCTTGTTCTAAACAAGCAGTACAGAACAGATACATTCAAACGCTAGGTTTTACGAAATTTTATCTTGCGGACCTGTTAGTATATTAGTTAAAAACTAGTGCAACAATCAACAAATAGACTACTTTTCAACGCTCAACTCTCTATTGTTAATCTTTAATTAGCTTTTTAATTTCTTTCGTATTATTCACTACCACCTCTACAAAGTACATTCCTACAGGTAGTTCGGAGATGTTGAGAGTTGTAGTCGCTTCTGACAAAGAAGTAGTTTTTACAATCGTGCCATTTACATTGTAAATAGTAAGTGCTGCGGTTTCGTTCTCTCTAAGTGTACAAGTTACATTAAGTACTTCGGTAGCAGGATTCGGATAAACAGTTAGTGCAGATACATTTTCCTCTTGCATTGTTTTATAAGCAAGGCTATTGTTATCTTCTACTTGATCTTCCGGTGATAGGGCCAAAGCAGGCAAGGTATATTTACAAATAAATGAAGCATCATCGGTTGTTACTTTTGCAGTTATCATAGGATTAGAAGCTAGTAGCTTATATTCTCCTTTAGATAATAAAGAAGTAACATACACTGCCGATTTATATGTTACGATATTGGGAAGCTGCGCTGTAACAAATCCTGACGCTGAAGACCCTACTTTAGCTTGAATTCTGTTTTTCCAAACTACAGCATACAACCCTGCAGTTCTAATTTTAGACATATACAAATCTTCTCCGTTAAAGCTTGTGTTTGCCAAACTGGTGCCATATACAATAGCACCTTTAGGGTCCATATAAGAGGTAAAATGCTTTCCTAACATAGAAGGAACTCCTTGCAGGTTGTCTTCAAAATGAGAAATATAATTTCCGTTCTTGTTATACTTAGCTATAAAAATGGTAGTGTTATTAGCGGTAGCCATAACTGTTTTACTAGGAGTTAAATCTATTAGTTGATTCTCATCTAAATGTCCTGCCAACAAAATAGTTCCTGTTGCATCAATGTGCGTGTTAATTTCGCTATAAATCGCATCATAACGTTGCAACTGTTTGTGCCAAGCATAGGTAAGATTTGCATTGTATTTTAACATCAGAAATGAATTGTTCAATGCTGCTTGTTTGGTACTTGTTGCGGAAGGATCAACATCAATATATGAATTAAGCCCACAACTTAAATAGCCCGATATCACAATGTTTTTTGAAGGATCGCAATCTACATCGGTTACTTGTATAAAATTCTCCGAATTAGATTTTAGCACCATATGATTTAGATAGTTTAGATTGATGTCGTATTTCACAACTAGCAAATCATTGTATTGCATGTACACTTTTTTTACAGCAGCAGCAGGGTTTATGTCGAACCAATCTGCATCTTCGCTGTTGTTACGAATTACCATTACTAAGCTTCCATTTCTATCGGTAGTAGTTGCCTCCACTTGTAAGCTAGATCTTCCTCCTGTGTTTAGCGGTCTAATGCTTGCTTTGCTTGCTAAACCTCCGCTTGCATTCAAACGCAACATAAAAATATCTTTAGACTCTAAATAATTATACAATTGATTTTTGGCTGTTAATATTGTGTTCTCATATTTAAACTTTCCTGCAAATCCACCTACAACATACATACCGGCTAGTTTATTTACCGGTGCTATTTCGTGTACATGTACAAACGAATTAGGCGCGGCAATATCTATTTGTTTTGCCCAGCTTAACTTTCCGTTAGAGGTTTCGTAGGCTGCCAAAACATCAGACGCTAGCATCTTTTTTCCTACAGAAGGATCAAAGTCGCGTTGAAAATTATCTATGTGTTCTTGTGATAAATAGTACAGCTTACCGGCAATGGTATCAATAATATTATCAGAAAAATAATTGGCTGTATTTTCTTCTACGTAGGTAAACAAATCTTGGTTAAAGGTTTGCTTCCAATTTACAGTAGCTTGTGCTTTAGAATTGGAGGTATAACCCAATGCTGCTATTGCCAGCATGGAGGCTAGTTGTTTTGCTTTCATTTTCTACTTTTTGGTTAAGTTGCTGCAAATATATACTAGCGCTACACCCCTTGTCAAATCTAATTTTGGCTCAGATTGGAGATTGGGTACGAAACAAAAAAATATAACTACCTGATACTTAGAAGCAGAAAATTAAAATTATATAAGGCAGATTGGAGGTTGAGTGGTGAGCAATTCGAAAAAATATTTTTGAAAAAAACGAAGTTGATAATCCAAATTACCTCTGAGTCCTTTTTAAATCAATAAAATAATTTTATGTATCAGGTGGGTATGAAAGAAATTATCAATACCAATTCTACCTTATTAATGCCACATGACCTGTATAGGAATGTTTTACATCAAACACATCAGTTATGCTACATTGCCATACATATATGTCTTGTTGCGCAATTTTACTACCATTGTTTGCTTTCCCATCCCAAGGAAGAGCCAAACTAATAGAAGATACTTTTCCGGTAGTAAAAATTTCACTGCCCCAACGATCGAAAACAGATAACTGAAACTCTGCAATTCCTATTCCGTGGACACCCAAAAAATCATTTACTCCATCTCCATTGGGTGTAAAAGAATTTGGAGCATAAAAAGTAAAATCGGGTTGAATGACAATACACATAAAAGAGCTATCTACACAACCATTCTCAGCATAAGCTACTTGTGTAATACAATACGTTCCGGTATCGGAATAAGAATGCATAGGATTTTCAACATTCGCATAGACGGCATTCGCATTATTGGGATCATTAAAATTCCACACCAAATTAGAATACCCCGTAGAAAGATTTTCGCACTGTACAGTTGGGTTTAAAGCAGTTATTTCAGATGGCAGTACAATAAAATGAGAAGTAGGTGTATCATTTATTCGTATAGTATCTTGGAGCTTCGCACTCACAGAGCACCCCAGCGAATTACTTACAGTAACTGTTGGACAATAATTTCCTACTGAGGTATAGCATTTACTACTAGTATCTATAGTACTAGATACAGCACTACCATTGTCTAGTTTCCAAACATAATTTACACCAACTCCATACGGATTAGTTGCAGCAGTAAATGTAACACAAGCTGGACCACAACTTTCGGTTTTATTGGCATCAAGAGTAACACTAAATGATGGGCTAGCGGTTATAGTAGAAATTACAGTAGTTGTACACCCTTTATTATCTACAACCTGAAGGGAGTAAGTACCCGCACATAGGTTTGTACTTACAGAACTCGTTTCCCCATTAGACCAACTAAATTGGTACGGAGGGGCACCGGCAACAACAGTACCAGTAAGAATACCGTTACACGCATTGCCGCAAACACTTCCTGATGAGCTAATAGATGCCACAAGACTATCACTTTTTTCTATTGTAATTAAATAAGAATACGACTTAGGAATGCATATAAACGATTGAGATGCAGATACACCAACTTCTATTTGATAGGTTCCTGCTGGAAGATTCAAAATGGAATCAGATAGTGAAGTTGTGCTTCCTGGTGTTACATGGTAGTAAATTGGAGCGGCTGTGTCATTTCCTGTAATTATGTAATAAAATGGCATCGCAGAATTTACATCGAAACTAATTTTCCCCGAATTTGATGAACAGCCTTCCGGAAAAACAGTATAGGAAAATACTACAGAGGTATCAATATCCGGAACACAATATAATGCGGCACAAGCTGACGGATTTGAAAAAACTCCAACAAAATTTTCTCCTCCGGCAGCAATGCTCCCATTTTGCAGCCAATCCATATCAAACACAGCTCCCGTAGTTGGAATTAGCGTTACAAAATTTAAGGCATTGTCGTACTGCTGAATTCCCCATATCGTACCTAAAAATGTGTTGTTGCAATTATCCATCAGCAAGCCGGAACTTTTAACAGTATCAAATGCCAACACAGCTCCTTGCACAGCTTGGTTTACTGTGGTATAATTAATAAATGTTCCGGAAGTATCGTATTTAGCTAGCGTATCACCATCAAACACACATAGCTGAGTACAATTGGCAGCAATGCCATTGTGCATAAAAAAATAGAGCGTATTAATGTAAGTTGCATTGCCATTACCTGAGTGATACGGATAAATTCCTTTTGTTGGAATATCTTTAATATAATTTCCATCCTTATTGAATATTGCTATTCGGGCAGATGGCACATTTACAATAGAATTGGTACTTACCGAAAATATTTTTCCGCTGGGTGATACTACAGCCGCTCTAAGCTCGGGAGTGTTTAAATTACCTGTAATACAATCTAACGATTGATTTCCGTTATACGACTTATATTTATAAATATTTCCATAATTAGCGGCCCCAAAACCAAATACCGACTTTTCATCGGAACTTAATCGCATTCTAAAAAAACTTTCTCCTTGAGCTCCTACTGGAGAAAAAATTGGACCATATACAACATTTCCCAACGCATCAATCTTATAGTAAACATTGTTTTCGCTCATATAACAACTCCCTCCCTTATCTACATCAATATCTCCAAGACCTTTAACACCTGCATAACCAAGTGTATTCGTACTCAATGTCCATAGCAAATTACCATTCACATCGTATTTTTTTAGCACCTTGAATAAATTGCTTCCATAGGCCCACACATTTCCAGCAGAATCTGCTGCAACATCATACACCTCATTCTGATTAGGAAACAAAGGATTGCTAACCCATGGGTCGATTACAATATCTTGTTCTCTATTATAACTTTCAACTAAAAACGAAAGAGTATCATTTACCAATTTATAACTGCTATAAATTTTCTTTTTTGATTTTATATTGTACGTATATGGCACATCGTGAATAAATACTCCTACCGGAGACTTGTATTCAGCTTGTCCACTGGTGGTTAAGCGTGGCTTATCAAATCCGTGTTGCACTAATTTAATATTAGCTATGGATGCACCAGCATGAACTACTACATTATATTTTACTCTTCCTTTATTCCCAACTATATATTCTATGTCAATATTGGGATATATATTTTCAAGAATAATTTTTTTATAACAATTCGATTTAGTAGTTATTTTTCGAGACGGGTTATGGTTTATATAATATTGTTTTTGTGATTGCAACGTAACAATGGCAGGCGTTCTATTCGCCCCTACCCACTCCCAAGCAAACAAATGCTTTATGTGCTTAGCAATTTTGCTTTTGTCTATTTTGGGCTCGGAAGGAGCTTGCCCTTTTCTGTGCTCTCTTCTTCCCCACGTTTCATAAAGTGCATCGTCAATAACTTGCTCAATATACACATACGAAAGAGTTGTGGGGGTAAGATATGTAATTACACCTTCATTACGTGTATAAAACAAAACTGTATCAGTTATATCCGGCACAAGGTTAGCAAACTCACCATTATTCTGTATCCACACTTCTTCATTAAATGGTGCTAACTTAGACCATTCGTTCTTTTCTGAAAAAGATGACGCAAAAAAGAATAGAAACAAAATTGTAAGATATGAGCAACTAGATTTTAACGGAATACACATTTTAAGATCGCTATTTCAGAGAAAAAACCTATTTATACTTTCCTACAAATCTATTTCATTTATCCAGTTTTGGCAATTCTATTTTCAACTTTAATTACACTTTAATAATACACATACAAACACATATAACTATATATCAACTTTTTAAAACAAATATTATATCATTAATATGTGTTTTCCTAGTTTACGAAAAAAGAAAATAATACTGTAAATTTTAGGGAATCATTTTATGTTCCCTTGGGGTCCAAATCTGCATTGCATTCAAACTTAACTTGCTGCCAATTTGCACAAAAAACTATCAAATCAATAGTTAAATATTCACTCTTCTCAATACGACTGAACTTTCTATGAGGAACTAGAATCCGAGAGTATTGGTAAAAACCTTCGAATTCGATAAATAAATAGTGTCTAGAAAACAAAACAGCTCTTAAATTAATTTTGCAGAACAGCCAATCATGTTGATTAACTTTTCTGCAATAGTAAAAAGCTGAATGATATATTTCCACTAGTTACTTTCCTTGCTAGATAGAAAAGAATACATAATACCACCACCAAAATTTAGCGATGAAATTCTACCAACATTAGAGTTGCCACGTACAGATAAGTAAAACTTTGTTCGGTTATTTAAAATATATCCGGTTGATAAATCTATCATACTTGCAAAACCAATTTTATTGCCCACGTATAGAACATCATAAGTAATGTCATCATCTGCGGTATTATACATAACAGATTTCTCCATAAGAAAGCTAGGACCTACACCAATCTCGGAAGATACAAACAACCTACGCCCTAATGTATAACCCGCGGTAATTGGGAAGCTGATGCTTTTTGTAGCTACGCTCCATAGAGTAGAATTAATACAAGGTGCATTGAGTATTGTGTTCTTCGAGTACAATACATGTGTCCCAAATATAAAATTTCGTTTCGTGGTTACTTTATACGCCACTCCAAATGTTCCACCACCAGATGATTTAGGGTAAAAATTCTCAACATACCTATCAGTAGTACGATCAATTAGGAATGATTGCTTGTAGTGAATGCCAGCATATACACCTAATTCATTTTTTTGTGCATTCGCAGATGTTATAAGCGATGCCATAATCAAGAGTAAAGAAATTCGTTTCATGATTTTAGTTTTAAATTGTTATGATACAAATCTACAGTAACACCAACCGCTCTGTCCACTCAAATTTTTGCGCAGATTGGAGATTGAGTACAAAACAACAGAACGTAATCTGTTGATTTCTAGGATTAAAAAAATACAAGTTGCTACATTAAATACTAAGTTGGTTAGCTTAATTAATTTCTCAATCCTAAATTAAAGTAAGCCATCTAACGTTTACGATTTCTATAGAAAATAACCAGACTACCAATTCAAGCATCCTAGATTCGTCTCGAATAGAACATTTTGCATGTGGTAATGTTGGGGCAGAGTCTGGGATATGTGAGTTGATTTAAGAAGTAATATGAAAACCAAACAGCTCTATATTCTTTACAAATAAGTATTCTTTTTTCATTATACTTGATAATAAAATAATTCCATGGCAGAAGTAAGCTTATCACTATACAACCTTATTCATTCATTAACAGGAGCAGAGAAAAAACAATTTTACCACTATGCTTCTAAGCATGTTATTGGTAAAGAAGAGAATTCCTACATGCTGCTTTTTGATAATATTGCCGAAAACAAATTATATGATGAAGAAAAAATAAAAAAGCAGCTTTCGGGAAAAATCAAAAATTTTGCCTCCACCAAAAACTACTTATATGAGCTTATCCTAAAGAGCTTACAAGCCAACAAGTCGAATTTCGATATAGAAGATGAAATAAATAATTATTTAGAAACTATAAAAATACTGGAGCAAAAAGAACAATACGAAAAGTGCTTTCAGCAAATAAAAAAAGCTAAACAAGTAGCCAAAGAGAAGGAGTTGTTTGATAAGCTACAAGAATTAATTTCATATGAGCTAAAAGTATTTTTTCACTTAGCAGAATATACACCGGAAGAATTTTCAAGCAAGTTGGATGAATTGAAGTACACAAAAAACCTAAACGACCTAAATCAACGAGCTTTAATCAATAGCTACGAAATGATTTACCTTACTAATCAATCCCATCCCAACAAAAAAGAAAACAACAATAAACTCTCAACCCTCCTAAATTCTAGCACTGAAATACTTCGAGAAAAAGAATCTTTGCATAAAACAAAATTTATTTCATTAGAAACAATTGCGATTCTAAATGGCTATACCGGCCAAATTACAGAAGCAATCAAACACTACGAAAAACTACTCCTGCTGTATAGTGAGCAGAAACAACTACTCGAACAATATCCATCGTTCTATGCAAAATACTGCAATGCGTATTTACAATTGTGTGGTTATTACGCTCACATAAACAAAACTGAATTGGCAAAAGAAATGCTGCATACATTTGAAAACACACTAAATAAAAAACAACTTGGACTAAGAGCTTTAATTATTCAAGCAAAACTTTTTACTACCGAAATTAACTATATGCTAAACAGTAATAATCTAGAAGAGTTTAGCACTAGTCAAGTAGAAGATTTTTTACAGAAAAACAAAAACAACAATTCAAATACCTATCTAGCTATTGTAAATCATCTCCTAATTTTGTTTTTGTTAAAAAAGGACTTTAAAAAAATGGGAAAGGTTATGGTCGATACAAACAACCTTTTCGAAGCAAAAAAGTATGACATTAGAAAACATAAATTTTGCACACTCAAATTTTTGCTCTTTTTCGAACGAAGAGATTACGAACAAGCAGAACTGTGCTATAAAAAAGAAATAAAACCATTTACCGAACAAAACTTAGGATATACCTTTGAAAATGAATTCTATTCTAGATTACTTGAAATTATAAAAGACAATAGAAACAGCACCTCGCAATTTGAGCTACTTAACTCATTGCTTCAAAAACATAAAACAAATACATTAGTAGGAGGCTTATATTTATTAAAATGGGTAAGGGGTAAACTCAAAGAAATTGTATAGAATATAAAGCAATTGTTTAAACCTCTAACTTCTTGATTTCAAAAGTTAGTCGACTACTTTTGCAAACAATAATTGTTTTGCAACTCGCGCCATGTTAAAAATTTTGTTGCAATAACCGGCTTAATCTGTTGATAATTAATCCATGTATTTTCTACTTCCAAAATTGAAGACAATGATTTTCGAAACACAGTCAAACAATCTTTAGTGTACAATGAAAAATCGTTATTACTTGAACAACAAAGATAATAGTGTGCAAACAATTTACCCTCATCATTAAAATCAGTTTCTTTCATATTACCATCGCATGCAATAGCTATAAACTCGAGGCCTGTAATTTCTTTATTCATTACTTTCATCAATACCGATAGTGCATTTGACTTATGCTTATCAGCTATTAAACCATTTAAAATCATCCAGGAAACAAACATACCAAGATGTTTATTCTTATATGCAGTGCACTCAAAAGAAAACAAATTCCTTTTCATTTAACCAATTTTAAAGTCCTTCAGACTAACAATCCGTTTGTGCAGATAAAATCTGAAGGACGTAGTTTAAATTATACAGTCATACAGCTTGTATCACTAGCTCTACAGCACTGTGTTGCAAGAGGAGCCGGCTCTACGGTTTTACAACTTGTATCAGTTGCTCCACAACATTGAGTTGCCAAAGCTCCCATAATTGTTTTTTCCTCTGTCTTAGTCAAAGATGTAGTAAAGCTTTTAACTTCTAAATCTTTCAATTTCATTTTTGATTTCATTTGTATAGGTTTAATATTAATTCGCCTACTCTATTTTTCGGTTTTCGGCATACCCGACTTTTGCAAAAGATTTTTGATTTTCTTAGTGAAAAAGCGGAGGCTACATTAATGTAGCACTCCACTTTTATCCTGCATGAGAAAAACAAAGAACGATCTTAAAATTTGTATGTATTTTTCTTTGTACTTAATACTTTGTACTAACTACTTACTATTGTTTAATCAATTTTTTAATTTCTTTCGTATTACTTCCCACCACCTCTACAAAGTACATTCCTGCAGGCAGTTCAGAGATGTTTAGTTTTGTTTCTTGTTCATTCGCTTGTACTGTTTTTACTGCAACTCCGTTGTAGTTATAAATTGTTATAACTGCTTCTTTTAGTTTCTCTAATTGAATGAAAATTTCTGCATTTGCAGGGTTAGGATAAATACTGAAAAAAGAATAACTAGGCTTTACCTCTTTAGTAGCAATTCCTGTTAAAGGATTTGCGTTCCAATAAATCACAGCTCTATTGTTTATTAAATTCTTAATAGTTCCAGCTCCAATTAAATTACTGTTTGCATCAATAAGTAAATCGGTAACGTTACCACTATAATCCATTTCGTTAAATGTAAAGCGTAGTCCTAGAGTGTCCCACTGAGATCCATTCCATTCAGAAACATAACGATTAACAGTAGTTGTAGATTCGATAGCAGCATATATACGATTTTGAGAATTACTTACTATGCTCCTAATTTTTCCTTGAGCATATAGCGAGTTATTCCCACTTCCTAATTCACTCCAAGAAGATCCATTCCATTTGGCTACATACTGCGTTCCAATTGTATTCTTAAAATTTCCTGCAGCATAGATGTTTCCTTGATTGTCTAAAGTCAGTGCCTCGATAGTCCCATTAGCATTTAAGCTATTTGCTCCCATACCCAACTCACTCCACGAGGTTCCATTCCATTTGGCTACATATTTGTATCCGCTTGAATTTTCAAAATCTCCTGCAACGTAAATATTTCCTTGGCTATCGGATACCATTTTTAATATCCAGTCGTTTGCATTTAACGCATTACTTCCGATTCCTAATTCACTCCAAGAAGTTCCGTCCCATTTGGCAACATACCTATTCCCGCTAGAATTTCTAAAGTCTCCTGCAGCATATACATTCCCAGATGCATCTGTCATAAGATCGTAAATATGATAATTCGAATTTAGTTTACTTGTGCTTGTTCCTAATTCGTTCCAACTTATACCGTTCCATTTAGCAACATAGCGCATACCAGCGGAATTGTAAAATGCTCCAGCTACGTAAATATTACCTGTAGCATCTATTGCAATAGCATAAATATCAACATTAAAAGTACTTGCTCCGGCACCACCAACTTCTTCCCATTTATTTCCATCCCATTTGCAAATCATGTTATTGCCTTGCCTATTTAGCATACCGCCTGCAACATATATATTCCCACTATTATCTTTACAAATATCATGAATGCTTGTAGGATAGTAATACCCTCCTGATTCGGAATCCAAAGCATTGGAGGTAGTAGCTAGTTCACTCCAATTTGTGCCGTTCCATTTTGTAATTTGTTTTCTGTTGTCCTTATTTCTATAACTCCCTGAAGCGTATATATTCCCTTGATTATCTATGCATAGATTTATAAATGCACCATCCGCATTTAGTGCATTGGCGCCTGTGCCCAATTCAGACCATGAAGATCCGTTCCATTTAGCTACATAATAGTTATAGTTACTGTTTTCGAAATTTCCCGCAGCATATAAATTATTTTGGGCGTCAATCTCTATAGCGTAAACGTTTGTTCCAGTTGAGGATGGGGCAATATCTAACATATATGACCAACTTGATCCATTCCATTTTTGTATTTGGGTGCTTCCACCACCCGCATAAATATTATTGGCTGCATCAAGCTTAAGAATGAAAATGCCCGGATAAGACATGTATTGCATAGTTCCAACTGCACTCCAAGAAGTACCATTCCATTTTGCTACGTAATAATTAGAGCTACTGT
Organism: Bacteroidota bacterium; assembly: GCA_017303975.1. Classification (NCBI taxonomy): domain Bacteria; kingdom Pseudomonadati; phylum Bacteroidota; species Bacteroidota bacterium. The sequence continues at coordinate 30,075 of JAFLBG010000007.1, read as the reverse complement.
TACTAAATGCTCCTGCAGCATATACATTCCCTTGGGAGTCCAGAGCTATTGTATTTATTACACCTCCAGCCTTTAGAGATGTAGTAAAGGAGGTCCCCAATTCAGACCATGAAGAGCCGTTCCATTTTGCTACATAATAGTAGTTGTTGGCATTTTGGAATGCACCAGCAGCATAAATATTTCCCGCTCCATCAATAATAATTTGGTAGATCGAATTATCTGCTTTCAAAGAATTCGCTCCTGTTCCCACTTCAGACCAAGAGGTGCCATTCCATTTTGCCACATAGCAGTCTCCATTACCATTTGTAAATGCCCCTGCTATATAAACATTTCCGGCTGCATCAGTAACTATACTATATATCATATCATTCGCATTCAATTTGTTGTTACCAGTTCCAAGCTCAGACCAAGAGGCGCCATTCCACTTTGCAACATAAATTCCATTTTTGTTCGAACTAAACGCTCCATATATGCTATTATTAATATTGTCTGTATACACAAAGAGGGGGGCAATTGATTCTCCCATTTCTTCCCAATGTTGTGAAAAGGAAAATGCTGATATTAGAAAAAAAAGTAGAGTACCTTTAAGTTTAAAAATAATTTTATTTGTTTTCATGGGTTTGTATTTAGTTTAAAGTTTAAAAGTTGTACGATTTGTTATTTAGTCTTCTAGTCAATCAGTCTTCTCATTTTTTTTCAACTAATTAGACTTTTTGACTAGTTTACAATTCTACATTCCTAATTTTTAATTATTTTATTCACTTCCTTATTTCCATTCCCAACCATCTCTACAAAGTAAATTCCCGCTGGCAATTCAGAGATGTTTAGTTTTGTTTCTTGTTCGGTGGCTTGTACTGTTTTTACTGCAACTCCGTTGTAGTTATAAATTGTTATTACTGCGTTTCCAGTTAGTGTAGTTTTTAGAGTAAGTACATCTGTTGCAGGATTTGGATAAATGGATACATTCATAGAAGAAGTGGTTGCATTCATTTTATATGTATTGCTATTATTCTCTTCTATTTGATCTTCCGGTGATAAAGCAGTTCCACTTAATTTATACTTTGCTACAAACCAACCTCCGGATGTTGTCAATTTTTTACTGGTTGATGAAGCAACCAATGTATAACCTCCGTAAAAATTACCGGTAAAATATAATGTGTTTCCAAAACAAGCTACCGGTGCGCTTGAAACTATATTTGCATAGCCGGCATTTTGAACAGTAGGTTTAAATGTAGTTTTCCATTTCAACACTGCCATACTCGTGTATTTATATATGTTGTACATTTTTTTTACAGAATTATAGCTAGAAATAATTGTGTTGTTCTTTGAGTCAATAGTAAATCTTCCGTTACCCATTATTAGTGCCGACCATTGGAACGCCCCTATCCCGTTGTATCTAGCTATAAAGGCCGTGTCGGTTGTTGCCACTACTTTTGTTGTTAGGTTATTATCCGGCACTAAATAAACCGGTTTATTCTTTTCTACATTTCCTATAAATACAATATTGCCAACATTATCAAATTTTGCATTACCCCATGGCGCACCTTCAATTCGCTTGGCAAATTGCAGGTTCCCGTTTGAAGAAAAATATTTAGCAAAAAAAGAATTGTATGCGCCATCCTTACCTTTTAAATAGTATTGATATGCGTCTTTTGTATTAAAGTCGATGCTTAGCTTTGTAGTATCTACTTTATAAAATCCGGATAACAAAATATTGTTCCCTCCCTTGTCTACATCCATTTTTATATCTATTTCATTTTCATTTGTGCGAATAGGTTTCGCCCACATAAGCTTAAAATTTTTATCGTACTTCGCTAGAAAATAATCTTTCTCTCCATTCTCCCCGGTAGGAAATGTTATACTATTGGAATTATAAGGACTTGGATTAAAATACACATCGCCTCCAAAATAATTTCCGAGTATGTATAGATTTCCGTTTTTATCGGTGATTGTTTCCTGTACCTCTAATGCCGGGTAATCGGAACTAGAAACAGATTTAAGCACAGCCGATTTTAGCACTGTACCTGAAGCAGAGTACTTAATAAAAAAAACATTTACACCATCACTTAGTGAGGTTAATACTGTAGCATCAGTTTTAATTTTTCCGTAAAAAGATCCTGTAACACAAATTGAAGAAGTAGCGTAATCGAACACAACATCGCTTAAATAAATGTATGATCCATTTGCAATTGGTTTAATTGTTTTTGCCCAATTTAGTGCGACTCCTGTCGCTGTTTCTTTGTACGAAGCCACAATAGGTGTTCCAAGCTCCACACCATCCATAGGTTCGTAATTGCCATTACCTGTAAGGGTTTTCTTTTTTGAAGAAGGGTCAAAATCTGCTGAACCTTCGAGCATACCAATAAAATAAAAGTTCTTTTTTACTGTATCTACATCTGTAGCAATACAAGATGCGTTACAATTTGCAATTGGTGTTGCAAATGAAATAGATGATTGCGCTTGGGTTTGCATAGACAAGCCCCACACTACTAATGCTAGCATTCCTGCTAAGCGTTTTGAATTTGCTTTCATGATTAATCTTAATTGGGTTAAGTTGGCGCAAATGTATATTGATTGTGCACCGTTTGTCAAATAAATTTTTTTCTCAAATGGCAAGTTGGGCATGCACAATCACTAGCGCAATTACCTTAAATATATTTGGCTATCAAGCAATTAAATTCTGCAATATTTACTATCAGATATTAGGTTGCTATACAAAAAATATGTTTAAAAAGCGGAGTGCTATATTAATGTAGCACTCCACCTTTAACCTGCATGAGAAAAACAAAGAACGATTTTAAAATTTGTTTATTCGATTAGTCTATTCGTTTCTTTTTGACTAACAGACCAATTGATTATTTTACTTTTCTTGTTCAACATTCATAGTTTAACATTCCCTCAATTAAATCCCCCTACCACACACTAACCAGCGCGCTCCCCCCTTCGCTTTTACCCACACCGTTTTGCTTTCGTGGGGCGCAAGTGTACCAACTTTTTTCGACTCGCAACCAATGGTTTGCAAATCAGTTATAGGTAAAGGAGTGTCGTTGATAAATGTTATACGCATTGTATTTACAAGAATAATCGTTATCTACAGGTATAGAAATGCAATAGGGATATTGATAAGCATTTTTAGAAGGGTGGTAGCCAATTTTCTCCTATTTTCTTTTCTATTTTTGCTCGAGTGGCAAGTATTATGAACATTAGGGAGTTAGCTAATACTATGAGTAGGAAAAGTATAACACATCCAAAAATTATTTCAAGTGTAGGAAAAAAATAATATACAATAAGCCCTACTGTTGCCAGTAAGAAAGAAACAATAGCGGTTTGTATTCCTAGTTTTATATGTTTTTCTGTAGTCATCTTTTTTTGTTTTGTTATTTTAAGAAGTGTTCTGTTTGTAAGGTTGGTTCTATATAATCTTTATTTTTTTTAATAACAATACGGACTATTATTTTTTAAGGCTGGAGTCGCACATAAAATCTTCCCAACAATCGGTGCAGGGTTGATTAATTATTTTATAATTTTTAATTTGTTCGTTAGAGATGTATGGATATTGTTTTTTATCCCACATACGCTCATTTAACGACCATCGATCAAACGACCACCAACCTATATTTTCTATTATAGTTAAATGCAATGTATCTGTATAACTTTTTTCGGATAAGCAAGTACATGCAAATTTGTAGGAGTCATTTCCAAAATCAGTTAAATCAGTGATATAGTACGTTTGATCGTCTTGTCCGTAAAAGCGGTACAAAAAAATACTGTCTTCCTTTATTGTAAATTCAAGTGTTGGGGTGCCTGCATCACAGGGTATATAAATAAAAGATGCGGTATCTGTAATAGTTAATAAATGCCAAGATTTTTTAATGTTTGGCCATTTTATTTTTTTAATGGGGGCTTCCTGATATGTTTCTTTTAATGGATTGGTATTACCCACAGGTTGTTTACATGCCATAGCAGCAAATAAAAATAGTACGATCAAACACATCCCTATCTTACTGCTTTTTTTTCGCGTCCTCATTTGTTTAATATCTTTTTGAAAAATAGATTTTTTTTGACTATTTCCGGTTAAAAAAAACTACGGATATCCAATTACCATTACCGGAAATTTATTGTATATAACTACTTGTAGATAGTTGTCTGTGATTTATAGTCCCTTGTTTTTAATTGTCCTTCGGAAAATTCAATTACTATCCTATTGCTTTTTATGCCATACTTATTTTTCCACTTTGCAGGTATGGTGTGTCGTTGGCCATTGTATGTCTCTATTTGCATTACTATTTCGGGCAAACCATCACTATCTATATCACGAATATCAAACTGGTTAGGTTGGCTACTGTCAACACCGCCAATATAACCACCATCCATTTCAAAAGGAAATTTTCTTTCCGTTTTGTCGCTACTTAAAACAATATTTATTTTATAGCAACAATGCGCACCTCCGGAGAAGTCAAAATAAATATGGTCGTTGATACTATCCCCATCCAAATCAAATGAGTCAAGCCAATTTTGATTAATTGTATTGGCTGTTTGTATACTACTACTATTTGCTTTCCCAAAAAATTCGTTCGAGCCTATCATACTAGAAAAAAGAAAAACCAGTATGGTTGTTAGGTGTTTTGGATTAATTAGAGTTTTCATATAGTAATGAGGGGCTATTTTTCTTGTACGACAAAGCTAGTGCTTTAACATGGGTGTGATAATCAAAATGAAAATTCGTAGGGAGTTGTTTGGTAGTGGAAAGTAGTGGTTTGCAAATTCGCTTACAATTAGTGTTAGGATTTGTTTTCTTTAAGTTTTCGTTTTTCTTTATCAGGAAGCTGTTTGAAATTTTCTTTTGAAACAACTTTCCTTCCCGATTTTCTTTCAAGGTCCCGTCTTGCTTTTCTAGCAACTTTCCCTCCTGCTTTTGCAGCCTTTCTATTGTTGATAAAGCCTTGTGCATTTTTGTTATTTGCAATTTCTGTTGTTGATGCTTCACCAAGCATTGTAAAGATTAACTCCAAGTCCATCATGTGGTCGCGAAGATTTTCGCTAGTTTTTGTAAGCCCTTCCAGCTTTTTATAATCACTTGGTACAATCCCAAACGTTGCTTTGCTTATTTCTGCTGTAAGACTTGAACTTTCCGTTTTTTTTGTCAGCAGCCATCATTTCAACTAGGGTACAAATTGTCCCCTAGTTGGAGTTTAGTTGAGCGTCTCGCTTTTTCATTTTTTTGATATAATCCTTGACATCAGAGGTGTCTGTCAATAATTGAACTTCATCCTGAATTGAAAAATACCACTTCTGCTCCGTTTCATTCCAAGCGCTCCGTATTTGTTTGCTTTCGAATAATTTAATATCACTCATTTTTTTTCTTGAAATTCAAATATACTCAATTCCCGTGATTTTGAAAATTCAAAAAAACGAGGCCCCTTACTTATAGCTGCTTAGTTACAAAAATTATCACACGTAGACAAGGCTTTCGCCTGAGTACCGTTGCTTTTACATTCTACGCTGTAAGGAGTTTTATCAATTTAATCCACAACTATACCACCACCACCAAAAAGAAACCTACGTACTTCCCCACCCGGTGAATGATGTATTTAAAAAATCAACCATCGAATAAATTAAGGTGAGAAAACAAATAAATAAACCTGCTATCTGTAGTCTCCAATATATTCTCGTTTTTTTATTTAATGCAAATATTTTGATAACACAAATCATGATTGCCGAATAAATGCTTACTAGCGCTGCAATTAAAATTACAAAACTCGCAATAGTTGGCGTATTTAATGAGAATTGAACGATTTTAGTCCCATTTCCCATTGATTTTAAAGCTATTCTTGAAGTATGTATTCCGGGGGTATTAACAAACAATTCATAATATGAATTGAAAATAAACCATACTAAAATAACCAGAGATATAGAGTTAAAAATCATTTCAATTGTTTTTTTTGTTTTCATTTTATTTGCATTAAATCTGTAGTTGTTCTGCAAGTTGTTGTTTGTGATATGCCCGCCTACCTTTAGTTACATAGGTAATTAGCATGCTTACTAAAAAAAAGTAGACATCATGCCAATATTTTTTCGCAATAGAAATATTGTAAATGCTCAGCATAAATTGGAACAGGGTATGAAGAAGCATAATGGAAATGAGAGTAAAAAAACATAATTTTGTGTGGAAAATTGCTTACTTGGTGGTGAACTTATAACTAGCAAAAGAAGGATGGCTAGCCCAAAGCCAATGAAAATATCAACTAAAAAATGAATCCCAATTTTATTAAATACTCTCATTTTTTCAACTATTTCAGACTGAAAACAATCCCCTTATTCTACACGAAAATACTCGTCTTTAAAAAACTCATCGTACGATTTTCACTTTTTATAAACTCTTCAAATACGATATATGCTACTTGAGGAGAACAATTCACTGCTATCTCGTCCAGGGCTAGTTCCGTAAATACTTTAAAACTTTCCTCTTTTGTGTCCCGGTATTCAGTTAAAATACACATTCCGTCATAAAAATACTTCTTTGCTTCCATAGTATCCGTTTCATAACCCAGATCTGAGCCCGTGCAGTTTTTAACCTCATAATAAAAAGCGAGAGAATCGTTAATGAAATAAAATATTTGCTCAGTGTTTATTACCCCGGAACTAAAACTCTCGCTGTATCTATTTTTTATATACACGCGTTTATTATTTGCGTAGGCAGCCGACATAAGACCTGTGCGTTCTTTTTGGTGAGTAGATTTTATATTGTACTGTATGCTTTCGATTTTAATTCCAACGTTTCGGTATTCAAATTTCGCAAACTATCAATTTCAGCCGCTATTGCATTTCTTTCCTGCAAAGTTGGCGTTTTAATTCGGTCGCATGATAAAATAGAGATAATAATACCGGATATTATTAATACGGCTTTTAAAAAATGTATGCGTTTATTTGTTTTCATGATGTACTAATTATAAATAGGTGTTGGTAAATAATATAAGGATTGGTAGCGATTCTCACCATCTTAAGGTTATTTATAAATAAGGAACTGTTTTAATTCTTCTTTGGTAATTTCGATAAGTGAGTTAGGGGCTGCGTACAAATCACAATGCCTAAAGTTGAAATCCCAGTTAAAACACAATGCATTATTTGTAAAATAGAAAGTCGAAAGATCTTCGGTTGCAAATTTGTAGCCCTCATATCTATTAATGGTATATATTTCTTTGTTCTTTTTTTTTGCTACTGAATAATTGTGTTGCAATTTTTTATTGCACAGTTCTACTAGCATTCCCATTTTATCAGCGCGGATAATATCATTAATTTGAATCTGACTTCCTGTATTCAAATCAAAATTTAAATAGTTGTTGGTAGTACTGTAAAACCCATTTGTAGCAGATACTGTTGTATCCAATTCGGTTTTTGAAATAAATATGCTTAGTATACAATCAGAATTATTTTTGATCTCATATTCAATCGTGTAGTAAAAATTAGTTGCAGTTGAATCTTTTAGTTGCGCTGTATCCTCGATGAATATACTTGTTAAATATTCAACTATTATCGTTTCATTAATTATTTGTTCTATTTTTTCATTATCATAAATTATAGTTGGAAAATTCACAACTACTGTTTCATTCGATCGAAACTCTTTGTAAGTAATAGTTGCTGAGCACAACGAATCAATATTTGTAGATTCGGCCTTTACGTTACCGGTTAAAGAAAACGACAGATATCCAATTAACATTGCTAGAAATTTACCGTACATATTATGCTATGCGTTTTATTAAAAAGGGGTGAGGTTAATCAATTGAGTTATAAAAATTATTTCTTTCATTAATTATTCTTTGTATTTCATCTTCCGGCATCTTTAATGTAATGATTAATTCATGACCTCTAATTAACTCAAATGAAATGTCGACATATTTATCCAATAGTCTTGTATGTACCACTCCCAGTAAATTGTTCTCGTTATTAAAGAGTAGCGTTATTCTATCGCGAGGAGATAGATCAACAAGAGGGCTTTCATAAATACAATATTGTGTTAGATTTGTAAAGGTGTCGACTCCAAGCTTTTCAAACTTAAAGTTTGCCATAAAAGGCTCCAGTTGCGATTTTTTTGTTTTGCCTTCCAAAAGTAATTTTTCTAGTTCATTTTCCACAATTGTAGAGGGATCAATACTTTTAACAGGAGTATACGCCCTAATTAAACCCAAACTATCATAGCTCATTCCTACTTCTACGGTATCACTTGTTTTACCCGCAACTTTTCCATCTTTTCCCAGTAATATTGAGTTTGGCAGTATTTTAGAACTAGAGATTTGTTCTATGGTAAGTTTTACAAAAAGCCCAGCAATTAACCAATTATTTACCGTTGGAGCAGTTTCTACCAAAACGTAATCATTGAGTGTAAACAAAGGCTTTCCATTAATGGTATCGTAAAAAACTGCCTGTCCATTAATTCTTTCTCCTAAAATCAATCGGTTTGTATTGGTTTTACTTATGATACTTGTTGTAAAACCAATTATACCAGAAAGCATAATTATTGATAGAATTAAAATCCAGGGTATGATTTTTTTTGTTTTCATTTTAATAGTGAGTTTGCTCACTTTATTTCCTATTCTTTGTTTGAATTTGCTTTCATGATTAATCTTAATTGGGTTAAGTTGGCGCAAATGTATATTGATTGTGCACCGTTTGTCAAATAATTTATTTCTCAAATGGCAAGTTGGGCATGCACAATCACTAGCGCAATTACCTTAAATATATTTGGCTATCAAGCAATTAAATTCTGCAATATTTACCATCAGATATTAGGTTGCTATAAAAAAATATATTTAAAAAGCGGAGTGCTATATTAATGTAGCACTCCACCTTTAACCTGCATGAGAAAAACAAAGAACGATTTTAAAATTTGTTTATTCGATTAGTCTATTCGTTTCTTTTTGACTAACAGACCAATTGATTATTTTACTTTTCTTGTTCAACATTCATAGTTTAACATTCCCTCAATTAAATCCCGCTACCACACACTAACCAGCGCGCTTCCCCTTCGCTCTTACCCACACGCTTTGCGCACAAGGGGGAATTTTCAAATTTTTCATTTTCAAATTATCAAATCATTTTACTGCTTAACCACTCTAATTAGTTGTACAGTATTACTTTGCTGCACTTTTACAAAATATATTCCGTTGGTTTGTTGGCTAAGGTCAATAGTGCTTAGTTGTGTTTGTGGTATCAGTTCTGCCACTACTGTACCTAACACATTTACTACTTGTATTTTTTGGGCTGTGGCTGTAGCGTATATTGTTAGTTCTCCGGTGGTAGGATTTGGATATACCAATGCCTCTAGGTTGCTTGTCAATGAAGCTTCTTCAGCTACTATTACTTCTTCTGTTTCCTCAGCATTATTTAACTCCTCCTCATCGGTTGTTTTACAATTACCCACAATAACCTGATGTGTAAATGGAGTGCTATTTCCAATAGCATTCTTAGCAATGAGTGTTACGTTGTAGGTTCCGGGTGCAGTGAATTTAATTGTTGGATGTTTTGCTGTAGATGTGCTTGGTGTTGCCCCAGGCATAAACCAAGTGTAACCTGTTGGTACTCCTATGCTCGTGTTAGTTGGTTTAAAACTACCACTTGCGCAAATATTATACGTAGTTGCAGTAAAACTTGCAACAGGTACTGTTGTTGGTATGTAAGTAAGTTTAATATTATCTACATAGATATTGTTTCCTTTATTGCCTACACTTACTATTCTCACCTTTATGTTTGCTGCACCGCTGTATGCTGCAAGGTTAATTGTTTCTTTACGCCATTGCGAGCTTGTTGGTTTGAACGACAAGTTTGTTGCTGGTGCTGTTTTTAATGAGCTTCCGCCTTTGGCATATACTTTTTGCCAAATATTGCTACAATCGGAACTTACATATATCAATAATGAATCTTTTTTGGTGCCTCGCTGAGCGTAGGCTACATCAAATGTTATGGCTAAAGAATTATTGGCTCCTGTAATATTTATATAGGGCGTTTCTAGTTCATCGCGCTGTTTATCTATCGCTTTGTTGCTATAATGTGTTATTACAGCACAACTGGAACTTGTGCCAAAACCTCCTACACCGCTAACACGCTTCCATTTGTTGTTTGTAACTGGTGCGGTATATTTCCAACCGGTGGGTACAAACTTAGTTGCCGAAAAGCCTTCTGAAAATGGCAGCGATAACCAATTTACCGGACTTATTGTTTTTACACTATCCGTTTTTGATGCACTACATCCATTATTATCATGTACTGTAACAGAATATACACCTGATTGCAAATTCATCAGTTTACTTACTTTTGCTCCCGTATTCCAATTGTAATTGTAGGGTGCTGTACCACCTGTAATGGTAGTATTTATGGAGCCCAGTATATTACTACATTGTGTGTTGTTAATTACAGAAGTACTTATTCCTAAAATTTGAGGTTGAATAATATTTACACTTGTGGTGGCAACACAGCCAGCTGCATCCGTAACAGTTACCGTAAGTATTCCTACTGATAATTGAGACGCTATTGAACTACTATTCCCTTTACTCCACAGATAAGTTAGTGGAAGCGTTCCACCTGTAGTAACAACTTGCGCTATACCATCTGAACTTCCGTAACAAGAAATTTGTTGCACTACAGAAATTGTATTAGTTAAATTTCCACCTTGCTGAATTGAAAAACTTCTTACTGCTTGGCATGCATTGGCATCTTGCACTGTTACTGAGTAAATACCCGTTGGTACATTTTGCAAATTAGCCGTTGTATTACCATTATTCCACTTATATGAATAACCAGCTGTACCACCAGCTGTAGCTATAAGTACAGAGCCAGAATTTGTTGTATTGCAATTAACAGAAGTAACAGTTGATGTAATTTGTAGAGCAGATGGTTGCTTAAGTATTATTGCCGCAAGTGCTGTAGAATTGTTTGCATCGGTAATCAAGCAAACATACGTGCCGGCTGGAACACCTGTTGCTACTTGTGTGTGTTGTGCAGGATTTGTATTCCAACTATAGTTGTATGGTTGCGTGCCTCCTACAGCAGTTACATTTACAACTCCATCCGAAGCTCCATTACATTTTATTGGAGTTGATGTTGCAGTTGCGCTGAATCCGGAAGTTGGTTGTGTGATGCAAATATTAAAAGTGGACGTAGTGCTATTTGAAGTGTACTCGCGCACTCGGATATAATATGTTTTTCCGACACTATAATTTCCATGTGTATTATTTTCAAGTCCTCCTTGGGGATTGTTATTTTCACATATGAAAGGAACTCCACCGCACGAATCAAATACGGCAAGAATAACATCCAAACCAATTGAAGGATTAACGGTAATGGTATTAAATGTATTGCTTGCTACAAATTTGTACCAAACATCTCTTAATTCATTAAAACTAGAATTACCGTAATCGCAGGTATTCCAACTAGAAGTATTATACATTGGCGACTTTGTAGCTTTTTCTAATGTACCACTCACAAAATTACAAGTGGAATTAGGAATTAACATTGCAGAGGTGGTTGAGCATTCATCTATTGCAGGACGTTGAAACAAACAAAGATCAAACGTCCCTCTATAATATGTTTCTCCGAACATGACTTGTAAATAATAGGTTTGACCTATAACTAGGTCTTTAAACCCTTTAGTGGCGTAAGGCAAATTTGAACCACAATCCACCTGAGTTAAAGAATCAGGAGCGCCTGAGTATAAGGCATAGGAAATATATTTACTCCAACTACTATAAGTGTAACCGCTTAAATTAGAAACAGCCATTCCAATATTTTGGGATGTTGCAGTAAATTTATACCACACATCATCATCCATATCATTTTTAGTGGCATTCCAACAGGTAGAATACTGATTTGAGTTTGTTGCAAAATCGGTGTTCACTTTTAGTGGATTACATACCGAGTCGTTTGCTGCTATTGTGATAGGTAATGCTCCTGTGCAATCATCATTTGAGGGATTAATCGGTTTATTGGTAACACAAATAGAAAAATCATAATCTAGTAGTGGCAGGCTATTTGCATACACTCGAATAAAATAAGTTAGGCCAATTACAAAATTATTATATGTAAGTGTGGTGTAATCATCCGTAAACGGTGTATCTACACAAGCCAATAAATTTCCTCCACATGAATTATACACCCCAATAGTTGGCTGATCGTACTGTCCATGATTCACTACAATTGAATTTGTCGTAGAATCCGCTACAAACTTAAACCAAACATCATTCGCTTGCAACGAAGTTGATCCAGTACAATTTTCAGGAGCGATTGACTGCGTTGCTAGATTAAAACTAGCTAGGGTAAGAGATTGCGGAGTTGTAGGAATCAGTTGTTGCGCATTGCTGCATTCATCATTTGCGCAAGGGTTTAAGGTATTATACTTTAAAATAAAAGCATCATCATAACTATTGCTGGAAAGATAGATGGTATCTGCTCCCGCATCAACATCAATTTTATCACTAAAACGTCCCGTAAAAAATAGTTCTCCTGCATTATTAACAGCCATGGAATTTATATAAAGATCATAACCAAAATATAATCTCCAGGAAACATTTCCAAAAGCATTTACTTTTAAAACACTTCTATTAAGATAAAAAAAATCGGAAAAGTATAAGTTATTATTCTGGTCAATTACTATTCTATCTATAGTAACGTTATCTATTTTTTTTACCCATTTTATATTACCCGCAGAGTTTAATTTACAAACAAAACCCGGGTTATACGCGCTTAAATCAGATAGAGTGTGAATATTTATTCCAGGGTCGAAGGTAATAGTGCCATCAAAATTTCCGGCAACATATAAATCACCTTGCGTATCCATTTCTATATACCTAGATGAAAACGCTGTTGTAGTCGAATTCGATTCAAAATGCTTAGCCCAAACAAAATTTCCAGAAGTATTTAATTTTACAACAAATGTATGAGGACCCACTCCTGCACTAACTGTGTATGTTCCTATACCTGGGTCTAAATCAACCGCATTCTTAAATTCGCCTACGGTATATACGTTTCCCAAAGCATCCGCTTTAATAGAACTGTAATTAGTATTCCCATCTGTTTCAATACTTTTAGCCCAAACAAAATTTCCTACTGCATTTATTTTACAAATAAATAAATATGGGTTTATGGTTGGGGCTGTGAGTTTAAAAACACCTACTCCTGGATCAAAATCAACAACATCGGTATATTGGCCTGTAGTATATACGTTACCTAATGCATCAACAGATATGGAAGCAGCTAAATCTACACCATTTGCTCCAATTTTTTTAGCCCAAACAAAATTTCCGTTAGAATCCAACTTTTGAATGAAAATATCCTTACCGGCTCCGGCAGAACTCAAACTAAACACTCCCGAACCCGGGTCAAAGTCAACAGTTCCCGAAAAATTTCCTGTGGTATATACACTACCAGTAGCATCCGTGGTTAATAGTAGATTTAAATCATTGGAATTGTTAATAGTTAACTGTTTAGCCCAAACAAAATTTCCTGCTGCATTTAGTTTCGAAATAAATATATCTCTTGGTCCATTAGAAGTAAGATTATACACTCCTACGCCCGGATCAAAATCAACTTTATTGTCAAAATAACCCTTAGTATAAATATTTCCAAAGGCATCCACAGTTATAGACTTACCTTCATCATTACCTGTTGTGCTACCAATTTGTTTTGCCCAACCCAATGACTGTGAGTTTGAGAGTATATAAACTAAACAGAATATTACTGTCGATATAATAATTTTTGTTTTCATGTTTTTTAGTTTAAAAGGTTAGGAAATTGCTTTTAATCTTCTAGTCAGTTAGTCTATTCATTTTTTTTCTCGACTAACAGATCAACCGACTTTTTGACTGTTTGACCACTTTTTAATTCTACATTTTTTATTGTTTAATTATTTTTCTAATTTCTTTATAATCATTCCCAACAACCTCTACAAAGTACATTCCACCTGGTAGTTCAGAGATGTTAAGTTTTGTTTCTTGTTCGGTGGCTTGTGCTGTTTTTACTGCAACTCCGTTGTAGTTATAAATTGTAATAACAGCAATCTCACTTAGTGTGCTTTTTACAGTAAGTACATCTGTAGCTGGGTTTGGGTAGATAGACAAATTAATAGAAGATACATTATTGCTTAATTTATAGGAAATGTTACTATTCTCTTCTACTTGCTCTTCAGCAGATAGTGCTGCTCCGGATAAAGTATATTTTATAGCTATTTCACTATGGCCGCTCTGTACGGTAAACTTCGACATCGGGTTATTTACCAAGTCCTTATAAGTTGCCACTCCTTCTATTGCTCCAAACAAAAACACACTATTTTTAACGGGTAGTACCGTAAGTCCAAATAGATAGTTTTCTGCTATCGCGTTCGTATTTTGTATTCTGTTTTTCCAAACTTGACTAAATGAGTTTGTAGCAGAAGCTGTTTTTAGTTTAAACATATATACAGAATAATCTAATGAACCGGCAAAATAGATGTTGTTTTTGCTGTCGATAGAAAAATCGTATTGATCTACATAAGCTCTATCTTTTCTGGTTTCACTAAAGCACGATTTGTAGTTACCCAGCTTGTCATATTTCGCAACAAATATGCGCGCACTATCTTTTGGTCCTTTCAGCTTTTGAGTACTACTTAGTGTAAAAATATCTCCGGATGTAAGTACTCCACCTAAATAAATAGCTCCGGTGCCGTCAACATTCATTTTCAATGAATAAAGCGATTGATCAAATGTTTTGTGCCATGCCAGCCCTAAGTTGGAATTGTATTTAATTAATATTTGTCTCTCCGAATAGCCCGAATTAGCAAGCGTATAAACTATACTTTGTTTCCCAGCTTGCTTTGTATCTAAATCTGTTCCGTTGTTGTTGTAGGCTGCAAATACTGCATTTACTACTAAGTTTTTACCTGCATCAAAGACAATAGTTCTAACATCTATATTGTTGCCAAATGTTGAAATAACATTGTGGTTTAAATAATTTAGATTTATATCATATTTGGCAATAATAACATCTCCTTCGTTTATAATCGCCTTATTAATTCCTGTTCCTGGATTTACATCATATGTTTCCAAGCTGCCGCTGTAGTTTTCAAAGGCAACACATACAGCACCATTTACATCTGTGGTAATTGCTCGTACGTATCCTCCGGAAGATCCTCCTTGCTGAATAGGTTTAATTATAATTGACTTTAGTAGTTTCCCATTTTCATCCAACTTGAAAATGAATAAATCTTTAGATGGAAATGTGTTGTTTGTAGATGGTATATTTGTGGAATTAAAAATAGTTGTTCCATATTTCATTTTTCCGGTAAAACTTCCTGCCACAAACAATCCTTTTTTGTTGCCAATTGTAGTTATAGCTTCGAGAGAAACGTAGCCGCTAGTAGATATGTGTTGTATTTCATTAGCCCAAAGATATTTTCCTGTCGCTGCATCGTAGCAGGCAATAACATCTCCTGTTTTGTTTGCTTTAGTTGTTCCTGGATCGTAGTCGTATGTTCCCTTTTCCTCGAACATATCGTTGTTAAATCGATATATTCTATTGCTAACGGTATCTATAAAGGCTTCGGTTGACGATGCATCGCCCTCTCCAAAGGCCGAAAATGGATGGTTGCTAAGTTCTGTCCGCCAATTAACAGCTGCTTGAGCATTGAGTTTTGTAGTACACGAGAATGAAGCTATTGCCAGCATTCCTGCAAGGATAGTTTTTTTGCTTTCATGGTAATTTTTTTTCAATGATTGGTTAAGTTGCTGCAAATGTATTCCAGCAATCGAGGTCTGTCAAGCAAAAAATGACACTTCAATTACACTTCTATTTAATTTATACTTTTTTTATTTACCTGTATATCACATCATTACAAATTTTTGCATTTCATTTAATATGTACTATTTTTAGTGAAAATAATTTTGATTATGCAAAACAGAGAACGAATACATACGTTAATACACTCACTTACAAAAGGAGAAAAAAGGTATTTCAAAATGTGGGTTAACAAAGAAAAAGGGAAAAACTACATCGTATTATTTGATGCGATTGAAAAGCAGAAAGAATATGATGAAGATGAGCTAAAACTAAAACTTAGAGAAACAGGGATATCGGACAATTTTGCTGTAATTAAAAATCGGCTTTACAATGTGATAATTGATTCTATGACTTATCACAATATAGATAATAATAAGTATGGATTGGTGGCATACTATATTACACAAATAGAATACATACTTAATAAAGGAGATGCCGATTATGCATATTTTTTATATCAAAAAGCAGAGGCCATAGTAAAAAATAAGGAGTTGATAGAAATGTATCCTGCTTTACTCAATGTACTCATGCGAATTAATTTAACACTAATTAAGAGTGGACAGGAATTTGTAAACGAAAACAGGAGAATAAGAGATATGGCCATTCAACAATCAAAAATAATATCAAGGAAATTCGATATTACTTTTTTGCTCAACAGCCTTATTTTGCACCATACTCAAATTAACAAAAATAACATGGTTGCGAATGAACAGGTATTGGCAGATGTAGTGGCTTTTAAAAATCAGACGAATTTGAATGAGCTTTCTCTAACGGAAAGAATAAAATACAATAACATACTATATTTTTTCCATGCTATAAAAAAAGAGAAACAGAAGCAGCTATATTATTTAACGGACACTCTTAATTTTTTAATAAAAAACAAGGAGTTTCTTTCTGAACATATTTATGTAGAATCGTTTTATAGATCACTTATAAATCTATACAATGAAAAAGACTATAAAACTTTTATTGCGTATATGCATAAATACAAAATGGTGCACTCCTCTATGTTCTATTCCGAGAAATTACAAGCCAGTTCTGCCTTAATGATAAGCTACCTTAAGATTGGACATGTTTCGTTATTTAAAAAAGAGTTTTTTGCCCTAGAGTTGGCACTAAAGAAAATTCAATTAAGTGGTAGATTAGAGTTAGAGCTTAAATATTGGCTTTCCTACGGATATTTTATAATGGGCGAATATAAAAAATCGAATAAATATGCTGCCGACTTATTTAACAACTATAAAGACAGTTTGAGAGATAGATTTGACCTACACATTATGTTGCGATTTATGCAGGTTTTGAAGAGATTCGACCAAAATAAATTACCGCTTTTTGTTAGTGAGTTGGATGAGTTAAAAAAACTAACTGTTGATTACGATAGCTATTTTTCTTTTTGTAATCTGCTTTTCTCCCCTTTATACAAAATTCTTAAAAACAACTTAAGCGAAACGCAAAAGTATAGCGAGTTTTTAAAGTTAAAAAAAGAGGTTGCCTCTTTTTTTCAACAAAATCAAGATGTTTACGATTCTTCTTCTTTTTTAGATATTTCTGCATGGATTAAATCTAAGCTGCAAAAAACGGTAATGATTGATCTAATGTGAAAACAGAATGACTAATCTTTTATTTTTTTATCCAGTTCAGAAGCAGGTGTTGTTGTGTCTATTTTAGTAGTGGGATTCCCTTCCGTATCCAATTCTATAACTTCGTACCCAAGCTTAGTTAATTTGTCGTACACCTTATTTTTATCTCCAACTACCAACATGTACATATTATTGTATTTCAAATTTTTCTTAGCAAGCGCATTTATTTCCTCCTTAGAAATAGTAGAAGCTATCTCACTTTGTTTTTTTGTATAACCTTTGTCTAAATTATATTCGATAATTTTTTTCAAAAATGCTGCTTTGTCAGATGGGCTCTCGTACTTAAGCGCTTCTCCTTGCGTTGCCGACTTTCTCATATAATCCAGCTCAATATCGGTAATGCCTTTATCGGCATAGTTTTTTATTTCTTTTAAAAATTCTACCACAGCACTGTCCGTAACATCTGTCTTAACTCCTGCTGATGCCGAATATTGGCCAAAAGATTTATTCCCCGAAAAATAACTTCTTGCCCCATATGTATAGCCTTTGGCTTCTCTCAGATTCAAATTTAATCTACTATTAAAAGTTCCACCTAAAACAAAATTCATCAATTGCGATTTGTAATATTCTCCGGTAGCATCGTATGGCATGGCAAAATAACCCATACGTATTTCCGACTGTGCAGCCTTTTCTTTATTTACAAAATACAATCTTGTTTTATCTACAGCAGGAGCATTTACGGGTTTTGCATTCTCAACTGTTTTAGCTTTCCAATTTTTTAAAAATGCGAGTTTCGCTAAGGTCAACTCTTTGGAAATATCTCCTACAACAACCAATTTAGAAATGCTCGGAGAAAATTTATTTGTGTAGTATTGCTTTACATCCTCCAGCGTAATTGAACCTACAGTTTTAGCTGTACCCAACGTAGGAACACCTAAAATATGGTCGTGTCCATACAACAACTTTGCATACACATTATTGGCAATAGTGGTAGGTTGTGTAGCCTGGTTTGCTATGGCTTCCAACATCTGTTTTTTTGAGCGTTCAAATTCTTTTTCATCAAACTTTGGTTGAAATAAAATTTCTTCAGCAACTTTTAATGTGGCATCTATATTCTTTGTTAGCGAAGTAATTGTAATTGTAATATCATCTGTGCCGGCACTCACATCCACCGAACTGCCCAATTTATCTAGCTCTTGAGCAATTTCTTCCGCACTTCTTTTTGTAGTAGATTCATTTAATAAATCGGCTGTAATTTGTGCCAACCCTGCTTTTGATAAATCCTCTTGTCTGTGACCGGCTTCTATACTAAGCTTTAGCGTTACACTCGGCACTTCATCACTTTTTACACCAATTAATTTCAACCCATTCGGAAAATTTTCTGTCCAATAATCGGGCACCGTAACCACCGGACTTGCCTTTGCTGCCGGTTTTTTACTTCTATCAAAAACATCTACCGGCTTTTTATAGGTTAGATTTTTATACTCGTCCGACTCAGCAACACTTACATCTCTTGAAGGTACAGTATAATTAGAAGTCTGAACAGCCATATCTAACTTGCCTTTCGGACACACACTAAGCACAACAGCAGGTTTGTTTTTTATATACTTACTATACACACGCATTACATCTTCTTTGGTAACTTTCATATAACGCGCATAATCCTTTTGTATATAATTTGCATCCCCTGCCTTTATGTAATAATTAGCAAGTGAAGTTGCTTTGCCACTCACACTAGATAATGTATTTACCAAATACGATTCGTAGTGTGCTTTATATTTTATCAAATCCTCATCGGTAACACCTCTTTTTTCAAACTCTTCGAAACACTTTTGAATCATCTTCTCTGCTTCTACCAATGATTTATCAGGAAAAACAAGCACAGTAGCATTGAACTCTCCGGACAATTCGCTACATGGATTCATTACATTGGCTTGTATGGCATATTGAGATTTTACAAATGTTTGATAGAAAATAGAATTTTTGTCCCCTCCTAAAATATTTGACAACACATCCAAAGGAGCTTCATCTTCGTGAAAGTTCGGAACGGTAGGATACGTAAGCCTAACCATCGGAAATCGAATATTGTCTTCGTAGGCAATGTATCTGCTTTTATCAAGCGTAACAGGCATTTTAGGCATTTTCTTTACCTCCGGTCCTTTATTTATTACACCAAAATATTTCTCCACTTGTTTGAGTGCATCTTGTGTATTTACATCACCTGCAATAGTCAACACCGCATTGTTTGGACCATACCAACGCAAGAAAAATCTTTTCAAATCGTCCACCCCTACTCTATTCAAATCTTCAATGTATCCAATTGTTGGCCAGGAATAAGGATGTCCTTTAGGATAAAGTGCTTCGTTAGTTTTCTCATTAATCAATCCATACGGTCGATTATCGTAATTTTGCCCCCGCTCATTTTTTACAGTTGCGCGTTGTATTTCAAATTTCTGTTGGGTAACAGCGTCTAATAAAAAACCCATTCTATCTGCTTCCAACCACAAAGCAAGTTCTAAATGGTTAGACGGCACAGTTTCAAAATAATTAGTTCTGTCGTTAGATGTAGTTCCATTCAATGTGCCTCCGGCTTCAGACAAAAGCTTAAAATGTTCTTCGTCTGCCACATGATCAGAGCCCTGAAACATCATGTGTTCGAAAAAATGCGCAAACCCCGAACGCCCTTCCTGCTCTCTGTTTGAGCCAACATGGTAAGTAACATCAACATGTACTACGGGATCAGAATGATCTTCGTGTATCAACACTGTTAAACCATTATTCAAAATAAATTTTTCATACGGAATTACAAGTTCGTCTGTTTTTTTAACAATCTTTTCTACCGGCTTTAGTACAGACGTTTGCGCTACTACTAGTATTGAACTTGCGACACATCCAAATACAAAAAATATTTTCTTAGATAACATATTTCGTTTAATTAAAGTTGATACATCTAAAATAATACAATAATTAGACTATTCTAAAGGAAATGCATCGTAGAGATAAACCTCTGTAAATAAGTCAACTAAAGACATTATGGACAATCAAAATGCAATAATTCGCGTTTTTTGTTTCGATATGCCAAATCTATTGTGGTATGTTTAAAACAATAAGCAAGAGTTACACATGAATAAATTATTTACATTCCTTTTTACAGTAAAATCGGCACTTAGTTTTTCTCAGCAACCACCTATTATTCCAAATCCATCGCCAAAATTACCTACCAGAGATATTATAAATACTAGTTTTGAAATTCCACCAGTGCTTAACCCAACCGGTGTTAATATTATAGATGCTGCTAATTCAAGCTCTCTTAATCCTATGTTAGGTTGGCAATCTACGCATCCTATAAATGTCAACTTAGGGTCGTTCGATCATCCTATAGAAGTTTGGGGGTCAGGAGCTTTAGGGGTTAGTATTACAACGGGAGGTGGCAATCAGTTTGTTGAATTAAATGCAGAAGATAATTCCGCATTATATCAGGATGTATGCTTAACAGCGGGAGACACCATTGTATGGACTGCATTTCACAGAGGAAGAGGATCTGCAACACTAGCTGACACTGCCGAGTTTTTTATCTCAGACCCAAACCAATGGGCAGCAGGGACAATAGTTTATACTGGCGTTAAATTATATTCAAAACTCTTAATTACCAGCTCAAATGCTTCTGTAACCAATGGCATTGCAAGCACAGGTGGATGGGCTAAACATGGAGATGTGTGGATTTGTAATGTAACAGGGACATATAGAATATCGTTCCAATCTATTGGCACCGGCAGTGGAAATAATACAATAGGAAACTTCTTGGATTTGATAAGTATATCCGTAAAACCGCAAGTAACTTTTTTGCCAACCGATTTAACAAATCGTGTAAACATACCACAAATAGAAGAAGATAGCATTTACTACCTATCGCTTGCAGTAAGCGGCACCACTAGCTCTCCGGCAACAGTAATTATTACATTAGATGCATCAAGCACACTTTCTGTAGATGATTTTACAATTGGAACAAAATACTCGGGCTCTGGAGGCAATGTTATAAGCGGTGTAATTTCTTTTCAAATAGGAAACGACATAATTATGACTATCCCGCCCTATGCCTTTAATATAAACGATTCGTTACACTATATCACAATTTCTCTGCACATATCCGACACAATTCCCGAGCCTAACGAAACAGCTATTTTTACAATTACCCAAGTATCCGGTGGCGGTGATACCTTTGGATTGTACAACCTTATAAAGGGCAATGCTTGTATGTTAAATGCACAAGACCAAGTTCAGATTACTGTAATTGATAACGATAATTACAAAGAACCGGAAATCGAGTTGCTTGTTCCCAATGTGTTTACACCCAATGGAGATGCGAAAAATGATTTATTTACCATAAAAAATAAAGGGATAAAAGAGTATGATTTAAAAATATATAATAGATGGGGCATACTTGTTTTCGAAACAAACGACTCTCAACAACACTGGAATGGGATTATAATGAATAACGGAAATAATGCATCCGATGGCACCTATTACTATCTTTTAAACACAACAGATATAAAAGAAACTACAAAGCAACACACAGGATATTTGCAACTAATAAGATAGAGGGAATTTCTTCTATGGATTATAAACGTGCAGCACTGTACCGTCAAACGTAGTTTCGTATCGTCTTAACGAATAAGTGGATGGCCCACTAACAACGGATCCATCTTGCAATAAAAACTTAGAACTGCAACACGCATCAACACCCCAAATACCAGAATTATCAACATCAACAACACCACACGCATCTTCCGGTTCATTTGGGCAATGCCTATCGTAAGTCGCAAACTCTGTATTAGACACCCTGAATACAATAAGTCCTCTAGAACCTCCGTTTAAATAAACAGAACCGCCAACTACATTAAGTGGAGTAAAGTTTGGATCGGACGAATATAAAAACACATCTACATGCACGTTTGGAATGCCACCTTGCGTTTTATCTTTTTTGCAAGAGTTAAAAACAACAACCAACAACCCAATTAGTAAACAAGAAATAAGTATTTTGTTTTTTATAGTACTCATTGTGCTACAAAAGTACATAGTATTTTTAACTTTACGTACTAACGAACTAGTTTATGCGATTATTAAAATATAGTATTCCTTTATTCTTTGTGTTGCTTTGCCTGCAAACAAATTTGGGGTATTCTCAAAATCAACCGGCAGAAAGAAACTCCCAAAACACACAATACGAACAATCTAAAACTCCTGCCACTTCCAGGGCAAAAAGAAAAAAAGCAAAAAAAGAATGGAAGGAACAACGCAAGAAAGAAAAAGCCGAACGCAAAAAAATTAAAGACCACCACAAACGTATTCAAGATAAAGAAACACGCAAACGCATGAAACAAGCTAAGCGTAAATCTAATAGAGTAAACACCAACAAGCGCGAATTTTTCTTGGTAAGATGGTTTAAGAAAAAATAATTTTAGAAAAACTTATCGTCCTTAAACAGCAACAACAGCCTTAATATGCGGATGTGGATTGTAGTTTTCTAACGTAAAATCTTCGAACTTAAAATCAAAAATATTTTTGACATCAGGGTTCAACTTCAACGTTGGCAATGGTTTTAAATCTCTTGTCAATTGCAAATTTGCTTGCTCTATGTGATTCGAATACAAATGCGCATCGCCAAGCGTATGCACAAATTCTCCGGGCTGCAAATTACATACTTGCGCTACCATCAGCAATAAAATAGCATACGATGCAATGTTAAATGGCACACCTAAAAAAATATCGGCACTTCGCTGATACAACTGGCAAGACAATTTTCCATCAGCCACATAAAATTGAAAAAACGCATGGCACGGAGGCAGCTTCATTTTGTTTATGTCTGCCACATTCCATGCACTTACAATTAATCGCCTAGAATCAGGATTTTTTTTTATCTGTTCTATTACTTGTGTTATTTGATCTATGTGTCCGCCATCTGGTGTTGGCCAGGAGCGCCACTGGTGGCCATATACCGGACCTAAGTTCCCGTTCTCATCTGCCCACTCATCCCAAATACTTACATTATTATCTTTTAAGTATTTTATATTGGTGTCTCCTTTCAAGAACCAAATCAACTCGTGTATAATTGATTTTAAATGTAATTTTTTTGTTGTTACAAGCGGAAATCCATCTGCCAAATTGTAACGCATTTGGTATCCAAAAACGCTTACGGTTCCTGTTCCGGTTCTATCTGTCTTTTTTGCACCAGTTGCCAAAACATGGCGCATTAAATCGTGGTATTGTTGCATTTGTTGTGTTTAAATTGTAACGAGCAAATTTACAAATAGCCTTATAAAAAACACAATTACCAACACATAGTTTTACCTGAATTATTAACCAGTTTTTTTAAGAAACGTATATATCTGCTGCCAATCCTCTGCTCTAAAACCAACACACGACAAGGAATCGAGCTGTTTATTGTTAAAAACAATCGACTTGCACCCCAGGTTCTCCGCAAGCTTCATATCTACCCAACTATCTCCAACCATAAAAGAATTTTTCAAATCATATTGCTCATTCATGTATTTGGTTAACATAGCGGTGCCCGGCTTGCGCGTAGGCTGCTTTTCGTGTTCGTACGTTTTGTCAATATGTACTCCCAAAAAATCTACACCTTCGTTTGCAAATAATTTTAGTAGTTTGTTTTGAACTTTATAAAAAGAATCTTCAGGAAAATCAGCCGTTCCCAAACCATCTTGATTGGTAACCATTACCAACTTATAGCCCAGCTCTTTTGTTATTTTATACAAACTACTTATCACAAATGGCATTAAGTCTAATTTCTCTAACGTGTTTACCCTAAAATCTCCTTTAGGCTCCACAATTAGAGTGCCATCTCTATCTACAAAAAGCAGTTTATCTTTATTTATGCTCATTACTTTAAAAACGGATTGTTCTTGCGCTCAAAACCAATATTGGTAACCGGTCCGTGCCCCGAATACACTTTTACCGTATCATCAAGCGTCAACAATTTAGTTTTAATACTAGTAATAAGTGCAGCATGATTACCTCCCGGCAAATCGGTTCTGCCAATGCTTCCATAAAAAAGCACATCTCCGCCAATAACGTATTGCTCCGCTTTATGATAAAAACAAACGCTACCGGGCGAATGACCGGGAGTAAACAAAATATCCAACACAGTATTGCCAAATACAATTTGGTCTCCCTCGTCAATAAAGCCTGCAGGTGCAGGCGGTGCTTCTGCATGAAAACCATACATCTGGGCTACCCTAGGCAACGCTTCCAATACAGGCAAATCCAATTTGTGTATGTAAGTAGAAAGCCCGAATGTGTCGTAAACAAATTTATTACCAATTACATGATCTACGTGTCCGTGTGTATTAATTAGCTTAACCAAATTCAGCTTATTATCCTTAATATAACTCGCAAGCGCTTGTTGCTCGCTGCTTTCAAAGCAGCCTGCATCTATCAATATGGCTTGCTTAGTTTCATCGCTAAGTATATAGGTGTTTTCCTGAAATGGCCCGAATGTAAATGTTTGTATGGTAGTCATAGCTACTGTATTTATGTGCATCTAAATTTAGTGAAATGCTTTTATAAATGTGTGGGTATTTCGTTTTTGTAAACACACCCACCCATCACTAAAATTAATTTTTATTAACCCCCTCCTTTTTCTTATATTTAAGATGCAGTATGCGATAAGCTTTTGCATTACTATTTTTTATAGCGCTTTTTCATGTATAAACGTTGTTGTTATTTTTTCGGAATTCTACTTCTCATTTCTGCACACCTTCGTGGACAGTTTTACAATGGGTCGCAAATGGATTTTGGCAAAAACAGAGTTCAATACATGGAAATTAACTGGACGTATTACAACTACGATAAATATCAGGTTTACTTTTACGAAGGCGGCAAAGAGATTGCCAATTACGTGTCTGAATCGGCAGTACGAAACATAAAAGAAATAGAAAAAGTAATTGATTACGAACTGGAGGAAAAAATACAATTCATTGTTTACAACAAACAATCCGATTTTATACAAAGTAATATTGGTCTTTCTTCGGAAGAGCAATACAATGTAGGCGGAACAACAAGAATTGTAGGCACCAAAATAATTCTTTTTTTTGAGGGCGACCATGCAAAACTCGAACAACAAATAAAAGCTGGTATTGCCGAAATAGCCGTAAGCCTTATGCTTTATGGTGGCAACATGCGCGAAGTGCTAAGAAACTCTACATTACTTACACTTCCGGAATGGTACCAAAAAGGACTTGTTTCCTATCTATCCAACAACTGGAATTCCGATATAGACAACCGTGTAAAAGACGGAATACTTTCCGGAAAATACAATAAATTCAACCGCCTTACCGGAGTAGAAGCTGTTTATGCCGGACATTCTATTTGGAACTATGTAGCCGATAATTATGGTCAACAAATAATTCCAAACTTGCTATACATGACTCGTGTAAGCAGAAATATAGAGCAAGCATTTTTATTTGTAATGGGCACATCACTCCGAAACCTAACATACGATTGGCTTGTATATTATGGCACCAAATACGAAGACGACAGCAAAGACAGGCTTTTGCCCGCTGACGAGTTGAAAATCAAGAGAACAAAAAACAGAATATTTAACCAGTTTAAAGTTAGTCCGGATGGTGCGCACTACGCTTATGTAACAAACGAACTTGGACAATACAAGGTATGGTTGTACGATGCTACTACCAACAAAAAAAACAGAATTGTAAAAGGTGGAAATAAAATTGAACGCATAAACGACAACTCATTCCCTTTATTGGCATGGCATCCGAGCGGAAAAATTTTAACCATAATTTTGGAGCGAAAAGGAATCATAAAAAATATTACCTACACACTCGAAGACAAAAAAAAGCAAGAACGCAATTTGCAGAATTTTGAAAAAGTGCTCGACATTTCCTATAACAATGATGGTAAAAAAATGGCAATGTCTGCTGTGTTAAAAACAAAAGGGCAGTCAGACATTTTTATTCTTACATCCGCATCCAATGCGTACGAACAAATCACAAACGATATTTTTGACGACCTACATCCCAGATTTGCATTAAACGGCACAAAGGTTGTATTTAGCTCTAACAGAACAAACGACACACTAAAAGCCTCTACAGAAAACAAGTTAACTGAGTTTACCAAAGATATTTTTGCATACGACTACCAAAAAAAATCGCCCGTTTTAAAACGTGTTACCAACACTCCATTTATTGACGAAGACCACGCTGCGGATTACATGGATGGATATATTTCATTTTTATCTGACGCATCAGGAATTAAAAATAGATACGTTGCTAAATTTGACAGCACAATAAGTTATATAGACACTGCCACACATTACAGAGATGTTATTACAACGAGCCCAGCCTCTAATTATTCCAGAAACATTATTGAGCACGATGTAAACAGCAACGCCAAACGACTTTCTGAAATCATTTTTCACGATGGCAAATACAAACTACTCATTAAGCCGCTAAGCGCAGTTTCTGCACTACAAATATCCGAACCTAAAAACACAACATTTGCCACAGGCAGAAACATACTCGCACAACAAAAGCTAGAACCTATTGCTATTGATAGCACACAGAACTCCAACGCAATTATTTTTACCAAACCACAAACTAGCGAAGAACAAAAAGACACAAGTGTAATAGACATAAGCAATTACCTATTCGAGAGCGAAAAAAAAGAACCCACTAAACAAAGCAATGAAATAGCAGCAAATGCTGTAGAGCTTGATTCTCTTGGAAATCCAATCGAGAAAAAATTTACACTAGCTAAGCAAAAAAATTATTACATAAACTATGCTATTGATTATGTAACTACCCAACTCGACAACAATTTTTTAAATACCAACTACCAAGTGTTTACCGGTGGGGGAAGCCCTATTTACAACAACCCCGGATTTACAGGTTTGTTTAAAATATCCATGAGCGATTTATTTGACGACTACCGAATAACGGCTGCCATGCGTCTTTCAGCCGATTTAGGAAGTAACGAATATTTATTGAGCTACGAAAACAGAGTGAAAAATTTAGACAAACAAATTATTTTGCACCGCCAATCTATTAATCAATCTCCGCTTCTTAAAGTACAAACGCATCAAGCCAAATACATTGTAAAATGGCCGTTTAGCGAAGTATCTGCAATTAGAGGTACACTAAACATCCGAAACGACAAAACCGTTTATTATGCAAACGATTTAGCGGGATTGAAACAAGAAAATGCCTACCAAACTTGGGCTACCGCCAAGGTGGAATACATTTTCGACAACACCATAAAAAGAGGCCTCAATTTATACAATGGCACACGATTAAAAGTCTTTGCCGAATACTTACAACAGGTTGACAAAAGAGAAACCGATATGATTGTATTGGGTGCTGATATACGACATTATCAAAAAATACATCGTGAGTTAATTTGGGCAAATCGAATTGCGGCAAGCACTTCATTCGGTAATCAAAAGCTAGTGTATTATATGGGGGGCGTAGATAATTGGCTAGTTCCTAAATTCGACAAATCAATTCGTGTAGCAACAGACCAAAACTATGCATTCCAAACCATTGCTACACCGATGAGAGGTTTTTACCAAAACATCCGCAACGGAAATAGTTTTGTACTACTGAACAGCGAACTACGTTGTCCCATTTTCCGATATCTTTTAGACAGACCTATTCGGTCTGACTTTGTAAATAACTTTCAAGTTATTGGATTTGGAGATTTAGGTGTGGCTTGGGCAGGAAAATCACCTTTTGGACAAGACAACTCTATAAACAAAGTAATTGTTGGAAACCCCGGCAATCCTATAAAAGTTACACTTAAAACCAACAGACAACCAATAATTGGCAGTTATGGAATTGGTTTGCGAAGTAAGCTATTAGGTTATTTTGTTCGGCTCGACTGGGCTTGGGGCGTAGAGAATGGATACGTGTTGCCATCTGCTTACGATGAAGATGCAGGAAAGAAAAAACCAACCATGCGCTATTTATCATTTACACTCGATTTTTAATTTATATAACTTATGAACGAATACATTGCATTATTACTTACCGGAATTGCAGCAGGTGTTTTAAGTGGATTGGTGGGCGTAGGCGGTGGAATTATTATTGTACCTGCGTTGGTTTATTTTTTAGGGTTTTCACAACACCAGGCACAAGGCACAACACTAGCCATGTTTTTGTTGCCTATTGGAATTTTAGGTGCTATAAACTACTACAAAGCCGGACATGTAGATATTAAAACGGCATTAATCGTATCTAGCACATTTGTTATTGGCAGTTATTACGGCTCTAAACTAGCCATTAGTATTGACCAACAAGCTGTAAAAAGAATATTCGGAGTACTTACGCTTATCATTTCCTTGAAAATGATTTTTGGTAAATAAAACAAAAGTGGGCACAACTGAATTACTACCAAAATTTAAAAAAAAATCTTCGGAGCTTTTAACCAAGCTTATCGAAATAAGAAGACACCTACACGCGCATCCCGAACTATCTTTTGTAGAATATAAAACAGCCGAATATATTTCTTCTATCCTAACGCAATTCGGCATTGAACATACAACAGGCGTAGCAAAAACTGGAATTGTAGGTGTTTTGAAAGGAGAAAACAAAAGTAGCAACACGACCATTGCACTTCGTGCCGACATAGATGCACTGCCAATTTACGAAACTACAGCGACACCTTATCAATCTAAAAACGAAGGTGTGATGCACGCCTGCGGACACGATGTACATACCACTTGTTTGCTTGGAGCATTGTTAATTCTTAAAGAATTTCAGTCTGAATGGAGTGGAACTATTAAATTTATTTTTCAACCGGGAGAGGAAAAACTGCCGGGAGGCGCATCATTACTAATAGAAGAAGGTGTATTAGAAAACCCTAAACCGAATAGCATTTTTGGGCAACACGTTTTTCCGACTATGGAAACAGGAAAAGTTGGTTTTAGAAAAGGAATGTATATGGCATCTACCGATGAAATTTACATAACCATAACCGGCAAAGGCGGACACGCTGCCATGCCGCACACCTACACTAATCCGATTCTTATTGCATCTAAAATTACTACTACTCTCCACGAATTATTTATGGACGAGCAAACAAAAATAGAAAAGCAAATTCCTACCGTATTGGCATTTGGAAAAATTGTTGGGAATGGTGCCACCAATGTAATTCCGGATACAGTGCACATAGAAGGCACATTTAGAACCATGAACGAAGCGTGGAGAAAAAAAGCGCATGAGCTACTAACACAAACCACCGAACGTATTGCAAAATCTGGTAACGGTAGTTGCATAGTAGATATTAAAATTGGATACCCTTTTTTAATAAACAACGAAATTGTTACACAACATGCAATTGAAGCAGCAGAAACTTATTTAGGAAAAGAGAATGTAGAAGAACTTGAGCTTCGAATGACAGCAGAAGATTTTGCATACTACTCGCAAATTGTACCAGCGTGTTTTTACCGCCTAGGAACCGGCAATAAATCAAAAGGAATAACTTCAAACGTACACACATCCACATTTGACATTGATGAAAACGCCCTAGAAATTGGGACTGGATTAATGGCGTGGTTAGCTGTAAAAGAGCTTAGTGCTGCAAATTAAAATTTATAGTCCTTGTAATTTCGTGTAAACTCTTCGTCTGCAATCTTCGGATTTAATTGCAAGTTGTGGTATTCGTA
>JAFLBG010000006.1:109212-130961 GCA_017303975.1 Bacteroidota bacterium | reverse complement strand
TGCTCAAAAATATTTCGTCCAGGTCGTTTGGTGTCTTGTCCTGCCGACAAGATTGCAAAGAAAAAAAAGTCGCAAAAATTAAGATGATTGTTTTCAGGTGTCTCATGTTTTTAAAATTAGGCATAACGTTTTGCGAACAGGCGTTAGAAGGCTATTTAGAACCTCAATGAACCTGAACCGAAAACCTACCTCGAAGGTACAACACAATTCATGCGGAGGCAAATAAAAAATGAACTGCGAAGCAGTCCATTAAAAAAAAGCCGAAGCATTGCAGAACATAGCCTTTTACGCCTGTTCGCTGTTATGTAATGTTGTTCTTATCTTATCATTAGCGATACAGTCCTTCCTAGGCCGATTTCCAAAAGTCTGTAAAGAGTAGATAATTGAATATCACTATGTCCATTTTCAATTCTAGAGATAAAACTTTTTTTGGTACCAGTTTTTTCAGCTAATTGCTCCTGTGTCATATGTGAGATCCTGCGCTCTTCTTTAATAATTTCGCCTATAGCAAAGGCTTTTGCTTTAATTTCAAATTCAGTTCTTTTTTTAGAACCAATTTTACCATATTGACTAGTTAGATGCTCCTCAAAAGTCGTAAGGTTTTTATTTGCTTTTTCCTTTGTTTTCATAGCGTTTTGTTTTAATTTTTTCTTCGAAATACTCTTTTTTTATTTTCAGTGCTCGCTCAATTTCAGATTGCGGAGTTTTTTGTGTTTTCTTTTGAAAGCCATTAAAAAGTATGATAATATTGCCTTCATCAAAACAGCAAAATATTCTGAAAATGTTGCTACCAAGTTCAATTCGAATTTCAAAAAGTCCATCAGTTCCGGTCATGTGGTCGAAGAATTTTTTAGGAATTCTTTCAGCCACAGTAACAACAAACAACACTTGATCTATTTTGGCTTTAACTTTTTCAGTTTGCTTTTCGAAAAACTCATGAAAATAGTGCTTATAATAAAGCAATTGTCTGTGTTGTTCCATTTCCAAAGTTAACTAATAATGGAACAAATTCAAAATTTATTTCTTAGGTCCAAAAATTAGATTTAAACAATATTACATAACGGTTTACAAACAGCCCCAGTAAATTTACAAAAATGTCAAACGTCAACCTACTAAATTTATTGGGGCTGTTTGTTGTTAGGTGCTGTAATTATTTTTCTTTATTATAGTTTAAGATTTCGTACATCTTAGTCAATAACGTTTTTTCTTTTTGTGTAATCACTCTGTCGTCATAATACTGCCTTCCATGACACCTTATTTTAGTTACTTTGGAAGTAATTATAGCCTTTACGATTTTATTAATTTGAGGTGAATAATAGTTGTCAGAATATTCAAAGATATCTCCCCCAGAATTATCACGTTCAATATCATATTCTGGGATAAAGTCGAAAACTTTATCATCACATAAGAACGAATAATTTTTTATAAATAACCAATCGTCAGCCGTGTATTCTATTTTAAAGCGTCCATTGATTTGTCCGTCATTACCTTCTACTAAATAGATGAAAACAGCATTTGCAAAATAAGAATTGCTGTAATTTTTATAAAAAGTTAATTTTTTGAATTCGTCTTTACTCGTTGTAAGTCCTTTTAGCAGGGATTTAACAGAATCTTTCGGAACTGATATAATACTTGCTTTTATTGAATCGGTCTCGGCTTTCAATACAGCCATTGTGGAGTCGTGTTCTTTTTGAAATTTCTCCATTAATTTATCCACGTTGTCTTTGTTAGAATTATTGCAAGAGAAAAATAAAACGGGGAACAGGAATAATATTTTTTTCATAGTTAATCTTTTAATTTCTATTATCATTTTGTGTCCGGAAGTTCGTTAATTATAGCACCTAACGGTTCTCAGCTATACGCAGGCAGGGATTTTAACCACTGAACTTCCTACGAAGAACTGAACTTCAAATATAGCACTTTTCTGTCCTACGAAGCACGCCCCCCTGCTTGCGTATAGGTGATGTTATAAGCTGGCCTTCTGTCTGTCGAGGTTGTAAAGTCCTTGTCCGCTGTGAGTTTCAGTGTTGTTGTCGAGTTGCGAATGGGGCTGTTTGTGTCGGTTGTGGATAGTGGTTTTAAAAATTTTAGAAGGGAAGGGAATTTTAAAAAATAATTTTTCTTTGGGTGGTAAAGGTGTAAGCTCTTTTGCAATTTTTGGACTGTGCGTTGGCTTGTGCGAATTGCAAATGTGCTTACACCTGTGCGATGGCTATTTTCTTCTGTTTAATTTTTCTTTCGCTGTGTCAACTAAATAATAGACCATAGGCACTAGAAACACGGTCAAAATTAGGGATGATAGAAGTCCGCCAATGATTACCCAAGCAAGTCCGTTTTTCCATTCTGCTGCTGTTCCTGTTGCCATTGCAATGGGAAGCATACCAACAACCATTGAAAGCGTTGTCATTAGGATTGGCCGCATACGGCCCTTTCCTGCTATGATTAAGGCTTCTTTAAAATGTTTGCCTTCTGCTTTTAATTGATTGGTGAAATCCACAATTAGAATAGCATTTTTCACCACTAAGCCCATTAGCATAATTAAACCAAGTAAGGCAAACAAACTCAAATTGCTTAAAGACAAATTCAGTGCGAAAAATGCCCCAATTGCTGCTACTGGAATAGAAAACAAAACTACAAATGGATAAACAAAATTGTCATACAGTGCTACCATAATCAGGTAAATCAGCAAAAACGAAATGAGTAAAACAGAACCTAATGCTCCAAAACTATCATTCTGTCTTTTGATGTCACTTCCCCAAGTCATTTGTATTCCTTTTGGCAATGGATTTTCTTTGAGATATGCTACTACATCGTCTGCTACAGTTCCTGATGGTCTGCCTAATGCGTCAGAGGTAAGTGTAACTGCTGGTTGTCGGTCTTTTCGTTCTAATAATGACGGAGAATTGTCTTGTTCTACACTTGCAAATTGTGAAACTTCAACTGGTATTCCCATTGGGTTAATAATGGTAAGCTGTTGAACATCTTCAAAATTTTGTCTGCTAAATTCATCTAACCAAATTCGCACAGGATATTCCGTTCCGTTTTCGGTTAAAGTCGCATCATCATTTCCTGTAAATGCAGTTCTTAGGTTCAATCCAACATAAGCGGTTGTTAAACCTAACCGTTGCATTTTATCCTTGTCGGGAATTATTTTGTATTCGGGGCTACCTGCTTCAACGGATAAGCGAACATTATCCGCACCGGGAATTTTTTCAATTACCGTTTTCAATTCATCGCCTGTTTTCATCACCAAATCCAAATTGCTACCGCTTAACGTAATTTCAATTGGTGCTGAACGTGGAATTAAGCCCAATGCTGCCATTGAATAATTGATACTCGGAAATTTTGACTTTAGTTCTTCCCGAAGATTTTTCATAAATGTTTCGGTAGGTAAATTATCCAATTCCTTTTTGGATTTTAGTTGAATTGTAAATTCCGTTTTATTTGCTGAACCTACACCCAAACTTCCAATGCCTGTGCTTGGTCCGCCAATGTTACTGAATACCGTTGCTACTTCGGGTTGTTGAATAATGTATGTTTCAATTTTTTGAGCAATTAAGTTGTTTTGTTGAATGGAAGTAGATTTATCAAATTCTAATGCCATTCTAAATTTTCCTTGGTCGCCTGTTGAAATTAATTCTTTACCAATAATACCTTGTTTCATAATGCCTAAAGTCATTGCAAAAAGCACAATAACGATACCTGTAAAAGCTAATTTATGGCTCAATACCCATTCTAATCTTCGACCATACCATTCATTAAAGTTTTCTAATTGAATTTCAAACCATAGTAAAAAGCGATTGAAAAAATTGGTAGGTTGTAAGTCTTCTTTTTTGCCGATACGAGAAGCCATCCAAGGCGTTAAAGTAAAACCAACCAATAAACTAGTAAGAGTAGATGTTACTACCACAACCGAAAACTGTTTGAGCATATCAGCTACAAACACTTGAAGAAAAAGTATAGGTAAGAAAACCACTACGTCAACCAAGGTGATGGATAGTGCGGCAAAGCCAATTTCCATTCTGCCATCCATTGCGGCAGTTCGTTTGTCTTTTCCTTTATCTAAGTGCTTTTGAATGTTTTCTAAAACTACGGTAGCATCATCTACCAAAATACCAATGATTAAAGACATTGCAAGCAAGGTCATTAGGTTTAAGGTGTAACCCAAAAGCCACATCACAGCGAATGCGGTAACTAAAGATGTTGGAATAGCTACCAATACGATTAAGGAATTTCTAAAACTTCGTAGAAATAAAAGCATTACCAACGATACCAACAGAACCGCTAAGATTAAATCGAAAATAACGGAATTAACGGCTGCAATCGTGTTGTCGGTGCTATCGTCTGCAATAATAAATTTCACACCCGAACTGGCATTTTGTTGTTCGATGGATTGTAATTTCTCCCGAACTGCTTTTGAAACATCTACAGCGTTTGCATCGCCTTGTTTTTTCAATAATAAACCAATGCCGTTTTTGCCATTATAACGACTTATGGAAGTCGTTTCTTTTATACCATCAATTACATCTGCTATGTCTTTTACATAAACTGGACTTCCTAAAACAGGCATAGCGACCTGGACATTTTTAATATCCTCAATAGATGTGAATTTTCCCGTTAAACGAACTGAATTACTTTCTTTTTCGGTTTGCACCTTTCCAGCAGGTAAGTCTAAACCAGAACGATTAATTGCTTCAACAACCTGAACCATTGAAATTTTATACAATTTCAGTTTGTCTTGATTGATTTTTACTTGTATTTCTCTTTCCTCTCCTCCTAAAATAGTAATCTCTGCTACACCTTTTATTTGTTGAATTTGTGGCAGATAATCATCTTTCATTTTCTGATAAAACTCGGTGGCAGACAAATCGCTTGTTGCACTGATAGACATTATCGGCAAATCATTTGGCGAAACTTTACTCATTACAGGACTTAAAATATCCTGTGGTAAATCTTTGCGAATGTTGTCAATGTAGCGTTGAGCATCTTGCATTGACTTATCCAAATCTGTTCCATATTTCAGATTGGCGATGATGATAGAAGCATTGGGCAATGACTTTGTAACCAAGTAATCTACACCTTCCAAGTTGGATAAAGCATCTTCTATTTTTCGTGAAACGGATGTTTCTACTTCGTTTGGTTCGGCACCTGGATAAACTGTTTTAATTACAACTACGGGCTGATTAAAGTCGGGCATTAACTCGTAACTCAAATTTTTATACCCGATAAATCCTAATAAAGTAAACACGCTGAAAAGCACTATTATCAGCGATGGACGTTTGATTGATATTTCTGTAATATTCATTGTCAATTACGAATTTTGAATTACGAATTACGAGTTTTGATTGTTGTCTGGATTTTGCCTAGTATTTTGCATATTTCCTCCGCATCATTATATAAGCTTTGGAATTGGTTTTCTGAAATGTAATCTGTTGCTTTTAATAGTTTGAGCCAATAAATACTTTCCCTTGCTTCTTTGTAGGATATGGTTAGCTTGTATAAGAAATCTTTCTCAGATGCACCGCCAATAGATTCTTCCACATTAGCACCGATGGAAGTGCCGCTGCGAAGTAGTTGTTTTGAAAGAACAAACTCTTTTTTTTCAGTAATTAAATGTTTGTATAAATTGACTATCCGCACCGCAAAAGCAAAAGACTTTTCTTGTATAATATTATTTGATTTCATTTTCTAATTTTTATTGATAATTGAACATTCGTAATTCGTAATTGTCTAATTCTTAATTGAAACATTCGCCTCATCAAAAAGATTGATGAAGCCATTCGTTACAATTACATCACCTTCATTTAATCCATTTGAAACAACTGCTTTGTTTTGTGTCTTTTTTGAAATAGTGATGTTTTGCAAAAGGGCTTTGCCATTTTTCACAACATAAACCTGTGGTTGGTTATCTGTGCCTTGTATGGCAGATGACGGTATGATAATTCCTTTTCCAGACGTTTCGTTTTTGAGTAGAACTTTACCAAACATCCCAGATTTTATTTTCAAGTCCGATGTGTTATTTACCGTAAACTGAATAGGAAAACTACTGCCCATATTAGCTTTACTGCCAATCATAGTAGTTTTTCCAGTCAATAAAATTTCAGAATAAGCATCTGCAGAAAGAGAATAGCTTTGATTTAATTTGAACTGGCTTAAATCTTTTTCGGGAACATTTACGGTGAATTTTAAAGTTGTAATGTCCGTAATTTGGAGTAATGGAACGCCTGGTGCAGCAAAAGCTCCTTCTTCACTTAATTTTGCAGTAACAACTCCGTTAAATGGTGCTTTGATTGTAGTTTTGTTTATCTGTTCCAAGAAAGTTGCTTTCTGAACTTTTGCAGATTTCAAACCTAATTCTGCTTTTTCTAATTGAACACCTTGAATGGCATCTGCTTTAGCCAAAATGGTATAGCGGTTTACATCTGCTTCCAATCCTTCTATTTGCACTTCAATAGTTTGCAGTTGCAATTTCAGCAATGAATTATCCAATTGAATTAAAGTTTGACCTTTACTTACCACGCTTCCAACATCAACTAAAATGGTGTTGATTTTTCCTTGTAATTCGGCACTTATTTTTGTTTCCTTGTTTGGTTCAAATGTGCCTGAATAAGAAAATTCTGCATTCACATTTTCAAGTTGCAATGTATCTACTTGAACAATTATAGCTTGTTCTTTATCGTATTGATACACTTTACTCTGCGCAATTTCCTTGTTTGTTTTCAATTTAATTACCACAATGGCAATTATCGCCAACGGTATGATGACGTATAGCACTTTTTTTAGGATTGATGATTTTGTATTCATTGTGATAATTATTTGATTATTGAAATATTTCCTGTGAGTTTTTTTAGTTCTAAATCTGCTTTTAGGTAATCAATTACAGCAGATAGATAAGTTTGTTGTGCTTCACGCAAAGCATTGTCTGCAAGCAAAACATCTGTTAAACTTGCCGTTCCTTGTTTCTGTTGAAGAATGGTTTGCTCATAGATTGTTAGTGCCAATTGGATTTGTTCGGTTGTAGTTTCTACCGTTTTTTTAGCGACCTCTCTTTGTAGTTTGGCATTTTCTACTTGCATATTGTTTTGCTCGGTAAGCAATCCAAATTGAAGTTCATTGTTTCGGAGTTCAAGTGTTTTCTGATTTATTTTTCGAAGCGTAACCGTTCCATTAAATAGTGGATAAGACAATTGAATACCTGCAAAACCAATCGGATAAAAATCAAGAAAAGAAGCAGGTTGTCCTTTATAACCAAAGCCTGTTGTTCCATACATTCCAACCAGATTTAGCGAAGGCAAAAACCTTGATTTGTTGAGTGTGTTGAGTTCACTTGATAATAAGCGGTTTTGAGTTTTTATGATACGAATGTCTAAAGTGGATGCAGGTGTGTATTCTTTTGTGTTTTGATATTGAATGTTTGGATCAATTTGCAAATTTTGTTCAATGGAAATACCCATTGCAAGTTTTAAAGCATTCAATACTTGCTCGTATTTGCTTTTGATCGTTTCCTTTTGGGTGGTTAATTGCGATACTTGTAATTTCACCTTGCTAACATCTGTTCCTTTGGCAAGCAATTGTTCATTGAGCAATTGCATATTTTTCAGAAGCCTTTCTGCGTTAATCAGATTACTGTCAATAAATGCCAATTGATGATGCAAGATTTGGGCATTGTAATACAAATTGGAAATTTCAAAATAGATTTGCTCCTCCGTTTTTTGATACTGCAAGTCGGTCAATTCCGAAGCGATTTTAGTTGTTTGAATAGCTCCATAAACTTGTGGATTATACAATGGCATTGAGAGTTGCAAGTTTGCGTTGATGTTGTGCGGAACGCCAAACTGCATTTCTCTGTATTCGCCTTCGGGTAGTGCAGGATTAAAAGCATTAACTGGTAAAAGCTGATAGGGCAGGTTTGTAAAATACTTGTAATCCGCATTGGCTGTTACTTTCGGAATTAAATTGGCTTTGGCTTCTTTTTCTCTTTGCTCACCAATAGCTATATTGTTTCTGCTCATTTGCAGGTTTTTGTTATGAACCTGTGCGGTGTCAATACATTGTTGCAAAGTCCAAGCTTGTGCTTGTGCAGATTTAAAGCCTCCTATTATTAATAATAGAGCAATAAAATGTTTGTGAATATTCGCTAACTTCATTGGTCAAATTTTTTTACTTTATAAGTATTAATTGACTTTCAATTGTTCCTACAACCCAATGTTTTACCATTGGTTCTATATTTATAAAGTCACCCGATAATAGCGTTTCTTTTATCCCCTTTTCATTTTCAAAAATCACTTCTCCTTCAACACAAATCAAAAGTGCTGGTGTTTTGGTGATATGTTCTTTTAATTTTCCGCCTTGCAAAATTTGTATGGCAGTTGCATTGCCCAGTTCACTCTTAAAAAGAGAAGTTGCTGAGACTGGTTTTTCTTGTGTGTGTAATTCTTTTATGTTCATTGGAAGTATTGATTAAATGTTGTGAATGAAATTTGAATATTTTCAAATTGCTTAGTTGCTTCGGTTTCGTTTTTAGCTTCTGAAAGTTCTTTTACCAAATCAATGTATGGCAACAACCACTTGTGCAATTCATCGTGGGCTTTGCCTTTCATTGTGCAGTTTGAAGTAAGTAAATCAATGTTTGATTGAAGTTTTTCAGATATTGATTTGTAATCTTTTTGCTCGACTTTAGAAAAGGAAACAACATCATTTTCCATATTTCTGATATGAGTTAGCATATTGGCATCAACTTGCCATTTTTCACCATTGTTAAGTTCGATGGCTTCACTTTCATCATCGTGATGATGATCATTATGTTCGGCAACTTCTGGTTGATTATTCGATTTCTCGTTTGTGGAATTGCCACAACTGTATAGCAATAAGCCACCTACGGCAAAAGTTAAGATTAATTTATTCATTATGATTTTTATTTAATTGTTTATTGATAGTGAAAAATGCAATGCTGGCAAATACAAGTGTTACCGCAATTCTGAAAATCATTGCACCGATGGTTTTTGTTTCATAAATACCACCAGAATTGATGTGAATTTGCAGTCCGATAAATGCAGCTATCAGTATGAGTGTTGAAATTCCTAATAGAGTAGCTGTCCATTTTTTGCTTTTAGCAAACCCATAAGCAGCAAAAAGGTATAAAATGCTACTGATAAAATTTGACCAAACCACAAACAAAACATAATTGCCTTCTTTGGCTCTAATACCAAACAAATCAAAAATTACTGATGTGCTTAGAAAGATAGTAAGTAAACCAAATCCTGCTAAGGATATTGAAAATAGATATGGAAGTATTTTTTTTATCATCTATTTATCTTTTATCAATGTTAAAACCGATTGTATCATATTGTCACCGTTTCTATTTATGTCAAATTGGAAATTAGCAACTCTCCATTTAAACATTTGCAATCGAAAAGTTCCCATCACGATATGCATCAATTCATCGGATGTTATTGAATTTGTAAATACCTTCTTTTGTTGTCCTTCCAAAATAATAGGCATTAGGTGTTTCATTTTTACACCCATTATTTTCAATATTGTTTCGTTTATGCGTTGGCTTTCTTCCATTAATCCGTCAGAAAAAACTGCCACTACAAAATGTGGATGCTTTTTAAAAAATGAAAATTGATTTTGAAATAGCGTTGTAAATTTTTCTTCGGGCGATTGTTCACTTAAAATTGCGTTTGTATAGCGTTCATCCATACTTTGAGCAAGATAATCAAGTAAGGCAATTATGATTTCTTCCTTGCTTGTAAAGTGTCTGTAAATGGCACTTTCAGAAAATTTCATTTCCTTAGCCAAATTCTTAATTGTTAGCCCACTTATCCCCGAAGCAGTCAGTATTTTACCTGCTGCTTCAATAATTTCAAGTTGTCTGTCAGAAATTGTTTCTGTTGTCATTTGATATATTTTATTTTGTTATAGATTTCATTTTTAAAAACGCAACTCCTAACCAAATTACAGAAGCTGTCATTGCAATTGCACCAATCAATACTAAAGCAGGAGGTAAGCCAAAATACACTTCTGTTAATATTCCTATTGGCATTAATAAACCTGTAAGTGCCAACCAAGAAATAGCTTTCACGTTTTGAAGTTTGTCTCTGAAATGTAGAAGGAAATAGCCAATTAGGATGTTTAGAAAGGCGAACAAGTTACCGTGAACGTGTGCCAGTCTGCTTTCAAAATGCTTTCCTATGCTGTATGAGTTTACCCATTCTTCTTTACCTGGAGCGAAGTCACGCAGGTAGATTAATAGAAAGCCGTAAGCCATAAAAAGCCCCATTGTCAGGAAGCCTATTGCAATGTTGTTTTTACCGTTCATCTTGTATATATTTTAAGTAAGTGAATATTCGCTCACAAAGATAGGTCTATTTTATTTATACCTGCAAGATTTTTTGAGAAAACTTTAAAATGTGACGAAAATCATCTTGGTGCGGTGGGTAATTGGCTCTTTTGGGGTTTGCCTGTGTGTCGGGTTGTGTGAGGGAGCAAACCCCAAATGTGCCAATGCGGGCTGGCTAAAATTATTTTTTAAAATGTGCGGTGGGAAAATTTTTAAAACCTTGCGTTGGCTTTAGTGTCGGCAAAATGGTCTGGTCGGTGTCGAGTTATAGCGAAATTGTCAACCGAGTTTTTGTCGCCCGAGAATTTATTTGGTAGTCAAAAGTCTGGTCGTTTTGGTGTCCGTCTTACGGTTGCACCGTCATCTTTTAGGCTTGCTTATAACGCTTGGCTATGAAGCGTTACTTTTATCCTTTAAAAAATTATTAATCAAAAGTAATGCTTTATAGCCGTTGTTAGCAGCTGGCCCCGTCACCGATCTCTCATTTTTTTACTCAGTTCATTCATGGCTTTGACTGCTTGGTCTTTCGTGCAAGGCGTCCCCGGCATTGGAAAAACAAAAACTTCACTGTC
The DNA here is from genome assembly GCA_017303975.1 of Bacteroidota bacterium. Lineage (NCBI taxonomy): Bacteria > Pseudomonadati > Bacteroidota > Bacteroidota bacterium. The sequence continues at coordinate 120,047 of JAFLBG010000006.1, read as the reverse complement.
AAAGTAACTATTCAAGTCTCTATTGAACCCATAAACTGATTTTTTATTTAGTCCGTGTCCCCATTTTAGTACGTTGTCCAAAACTCGTTTGTAAACAAACACGATAACTTTTGGTCTGTACTTCTTTATCAGTTTTAAAATTCTTTGTAGTCCGTCTCTATATTCACTTTCTGAAGGCTCGTCACCAAAGTCCTTTGGCTTTTTCACAATGTCAGTCAGTCCAAATTTATTGTCAAGTAAATTCTCGTCTTCGTAAGTCGAAGGTTTAGTTTTTAGAATTTGATATTCCCTTAATCTGCTCCAAAACATTTGTCCTTGTTGACCTTGGAAATAATGTCCAACAGCTACGCTCTTTGTCGCGGGTGTTTTTGCAATAAATAATATGTCCAATTGGTCAGACTTTTCGGGAAGGATGTCCGCAAGTGTTTCAAAATTTTCTCCGTCTTGCTCTAATGTGATTCTAAAGTTTGTCAACCGTATTTTTTTTAGGGGCTTGCTGCTAACGTTTTGCAGCTACCCGAAGGTGGCGATTTCGAAGCACTTCACTGTCAACCAAGCACAAACTTTGATAGAAGCACAAAGCTTGATTTAACCACTGAACCGCCACTTTTGGGTAGGTGCTGTTATAGCCAGTGGTTATTTAGATACTTTTATTAGTACCAATTCGCTGTCCTTAGCTTTTTTGTTTAATGTCCTGCCTTGAAAAACTATTTCGTCTGCGACATCATTTTTTACTACGACAGGTGCCGAATAATTTACCGCCCATTGTTCTTTGCCAAGCCATTCAAAGTTGCTTGTCGTAAGATTATTTAAATCAATACTTGCAAGGTGTAAATTACCTGCAATCATTGTTTTAATTTTCTTTGCACTCATTGCACCTTGTTCATTATGCAAGTCGTTCAATGATTCTAAATCGTAGGTTGCCCAATAAAGTTTGGTTCTGTCCTTATTGAATATAATGTCAAACGTAGCGAAGGTGTCTTCCGGCTTAATAAAATAATGCACTAATTTGCCTGTTTCTAAATCAAATAATGCAATAAATAAATTTCCTTTATCAGCACCTTTGCTATTAGAGCCAATAAATTGTTGCCCGGCTAAAATCAAATATTTATCTGTAAAGTAAAATTCTTTATTAAAATCATAGGTATTTAGAATTACATCATTATTTGCCTTCTTTTCTGTGCCTCCAATAACTTTAGATATAGATGAAGCATCTTTGAAATTTACACCTTTTACATATTTTACATTGCCTGATGCGTCAGCCATAAGGACTTGAAAGTTGGGTTGATCTTTTGGCATATTGAATAAATTGACGTTTGTTAATTGTCCTCCATTTATAGGAAGGGATCCCTGTTTGCCAGGATACTCCTTTGTTCCGTTACTACATGTTCCGTAAATAAAAACATTCCCTTTATCATTTAACACGACATTTTCAGGAAACCATCGTGAGTACTCAAGTTTAAAAGTGCTGCGGTTTTTGATCTGTAATGTTTTACCATCCAGTATCAATAATTCACCGTGAGTAGCATCTAACACTTTTTTTCCAAGTGAATATTTCCCGTCATCAGCTTGTGATATCACTGCAAAATCTCTACTCCCATCATTTTTTTCAATTGGCAGAATATGTACCACACACTTGAAATCAAAGGGTAGCTCTACTTTGCTCAATTCGTTTAAATCTTCACCATATAATTTTGCAATAAATACAGCTTTTTCACTTTCAGGTAAAACACCCGATGTCGTATAAATCGCAACTCCTTCTCCCGGAAGTGGGTAATAAGATACAGGAAACCATCTTTCTCCTTTATTTTCTTTGGCTTTTTGAGCATCAACTTTCTCGAACCAGATATTTTCTCCACAGGAATAATAATTAGTTGCTCCGAGTGCATTTGCTCCGGGTGTAACAGGTTTACCTGCAATTTGATAAAGTCCTATTTTAAACCCGGTCATTTCAATCACAGGAACTACTGTTCTTCTGCCAATATAGTCCTGCGATAATGGCCTTTTTAATAAATAACCATGTCCTAATGGATAAAATCTTTTCCCTAAAACAGGTTCATATTCTAATGTTTTGATTGTATTCGGAAAAGTTTTTGATACTTTGGATAAGTAATTCATAGATGGGTCAAAACTTAACTCTTCAAAGTCATATTGAACACCATAGTAGGAGTATTTGACAGCCCCAATTTCGCCTCCTGCACCGGAAGACATACTACAAGATGGCTTTCCAAGTTTAATGACAAAATTGCCACTGTTGTCTTTAAATCCTGAATAAATCCTCCAGTCTTTGTGTAGGTTTAATTTTTCCAGATCAAATGTTTGTGTTTGAACATTGAAGTTTTGTGCCCATAAAAAATTAGCACTCATTGCTAATGCTATCGTCAATGGTTTAAAAAATTTGTTAATCATTGTTTCAAAATTTTAATTTGTTTCCTACTCTTTCTTGGCTTTTCGGAATCCGCCCTGTTTTTTGAATGGTGGTTGTTCTTCATTTTGGTTCTTAAAATTAAACATTTATTACACTCATGAATTGTCACTCTGAATAGTTCTCACTAATATCTGTCCAATTCTGCTATGTCGTCTTTCTACCATTGGCTATAACGTTTGGCAGATTTGCGATGGGCGGGATTTTTACCACTGATGTTGATGCGGAGCACAAAACTTTCTGCTACCACTAAACTGTCTGCGGAGCACGAAACCCCGCCTATTGCAAATGTGCTGTTATGTGCTGCCTTTCTCATTTCGTCAAGTTACGCTGTCGCCAATTTTTTAAAACTGCAAAAGATAAAATTCTGAATTGTGTCAAACGGTGTTTGATGGTCAACCGTTATACACTTTACTTTTTCAAAAAACTTTTTCAGTCGGTCGGTCATTGTCGTTTCCGAATATTGTTTGATTTCTATTCCGCTACATTTTTTCGGTCCTTGTTCCGAAAATGTCCCGATTACTAAAACACCTGTCGGCTTAATACTCTTTTGAATTGTGTCAATGTAGTTCGTAATTTCTTGTTCTTGTGTCAAGAAATGAAACGCTGCTCGGTCGTGCCAGAAGTCATATTGTTCGGTCGGTTTAAAGGTCGCTGCGTCTGCAACTATCCATTTTACTTTTGTCGAACGGTCACCAAGTCTTTGCTTTGCTCTGTCAAGTGATGCGGCTGAAATGTCAAGAACTGTGAGGTCTGTATAACCCAAGTCGAGTAAATGGTCAACTAAAAAACTGTCGCCACCACCAATGTCAATAATTTTTGCAGTTGTCGAGATGTTGAACTGTTTTAAAAAGTCCAGCGAAGTTGTCGGAGTAGGTTGATACCAACTTACGTCTTTCAGGTCTTTGGTCTGATAGATATTTTCCCAATGTTTTTTTCTGTCTAAATGTTCCATTTTCTATTGTCGATTTATGTTAGCACTGTCGGTCTGTTAAGGTTGCACATAACGGTTTCGGGCTTTGCGTTCGGGCGGGTTTCGGAGCACCAAACTGTCAACCCAGCACTAAAGTTGATTTGAAAAACTGAACTTGAATTTAAGCACTTTGCCCCGCATGACGCCAAACGCATGTTACCAGCTGGCGTTCTTGTCCACCGTGTCTGTAAACCATTGTCATTGTTGAGTTTCGCTGTCTTTGTAGGGTTGGTTTGCATGTCGGGTGTTCTAATTTTTTTTGAAGGGTGGGAAAAAATATTTTGAATTTTCTCCTGCGTTGGGGCAGACATGCTCTTTTGCAAGCTTTGGTCTGTGCGTTGGCTTGTGCGGCTTGCAAATGTGCATGGCTGCGAAGGGTTGGCTGATATGTTTATTGTCTTTGTCATATAGCCACTCTTTTGTCATACAAATAAGTCTGGAAACCGATAAACGTGTTTCTGATTGTTGCAATGTCACCAAGTTCTTTTTTAGCGTCTGCAATGGCGTGATATTTCAATACAAGCAAGTCGCCAATTTTCGTGTCGTCCAGTTCGTCAACGCCTTGTTTTACATACTGGCTCAATACGAAGTTTAAAAACTCCTGCTGTTTTGGGTCGTAGTTGTCCAAGTGAATTTTTGCTCTGTCGGCTCTGTCTGTTCGTTCTAATATGTCTGAATGGAAAGCGATATAAGCCAAAACATCATACAGGTCGCTGTTTTCAGCGTTCAGTATTTTTTGAAACTCTGTCAATTGTTGTTTAGCAAAACCTTTTTCAGTTAATTCTTCTAACAGCTTTTTTCTTGTGTCGGGTTTGCTCCAAATTGTTCTTAATTCATCTTCACTTTTGAAAAGTTCGGGCAATGCCCCGAATAAGGAACGCAAAAATTCTTCTGCTGAAATTGGTCTGCCGTCAGGACTCCAAAATGATGTGCTAACCATGTGTTGAAACTGGCGAACTTTTCCGTCTGCCAATTTCACTTTTACCATTCGTCTTGGTGGATTGTCGCAACGGCACATTACATAACCACAAACTTCACAAGCTGGCTCAGGTTCTCTAACACAAATACATGGTCTTTGACCGCAATATTCACAAGGTTGTGGCTGTGGTCTTGGTGTCGGTGTTTCAGGTTCTTCTGGTTCACCGTCCCATTCAGGGTCGCTGAAATGATGATGTGCTTTTACAAAGTCATAAATTGTGAAATAGTCTTTGCCGTCAAATAAACGTGTTCCACGTCCAATGATTTGTTTAAACTCAATCATAGAGTTGACAGGACGAAGCAAAACTATATTTCTCACTTCGGGAGCATCAACACCAGTACTTAATTTTTGTGAAGTTGTAAGAATGGTTGGAATGCTTTTCTCGTTGTCCTGAAAATCTCTTAAATGCTGTTCGCCTAATTTTCCGTCATGTGCCGTTACTCGGTGGCAATAGTTCGGATTTTTAGATTCTGCATATTGATTGATTAAATCACGTATTGCCAAAGCATGTAATTGAGTGGCACAGAAAACCAAAGTCTTTTCACTTTGATTTATCAGGCTCATAAAAATCTTTACCCGATATTCTTCTCGTTCCTTAATCTCAATAATGCGGTTCATTTCCGCTTCGGTGTAGCGTTTGCCTTCTTCAATTTCACCTTCTAAAACGGTGTCGTCCGAAGTGAATAAATACTCGTCAATAGTGGTGTCAATCTGTTTGACTTTAAAAGGCGTTAAGAAACCGTCATTGATTCCTTCTTTTAGCGAATACACATAAACAGGTTCGCCAAAATAATTGTAAGTGTCTGCGTTGATGGTTCGTTTTGGGGTGGCTGTTAAACCTAACTGAACGGCTGGACTGAAATATTCCATAATGGCTCGCCAACTGCTTTCGTCATTTGCTCCGCCACGGTGGCACTCGTCTATAATGATGAAATCAAAAAAGTCTTTTGGGTATTCTCCAAAGTAGGGCGTATCATTTGGCCCACTCATAAATGTTTGGAAAATGGTAAAAAATACACTTCCGTTTTTCGGCACTCTGCCTTTTTTCTTGATGTCGCTTGGATTGATACGAACCAAAGCATCTTCTTCAAAAACAGAAAAAGCATTAAATGCTTGGTCTGCCAAAATATTTCTGTCAGCTAAGAATAAAATTCTTGGGCTTCGTTGTCCGTCTTTGTTGATGTTCCATTTTGCTTGAAAAAGTTTCCATGCAATTTGAAAAGCAATTGCCGTTTTTCCTGTTCCTGTGGCGAGGGTTAGCAAAATGCGTTGTTGTTCATTGGCAACGGCTTCTAAAACTTTGGTAATGGCATTTTCCTGATAATAGCGAGGTTGCCATGTTCCGCCACGGTCTTCAAACGGAACAGAAAGTAATTTGTCTCGCCAAACGGCTGAAAGTGGTTGGAGTTGGTTTTGTTCTCCAAAAGTCATTTCCCACAATTCGTCTGGGGTAGGATAGGAAGTTACATCACCTTCCTGTCCTTGGTGCATGTCTATGCGGTAAATCTGTAAACCGTTGGTGCTGTATGTAAACCGAACCTGCAATTTGCCTGCATAATCTTTGGCTTGTCCAGCGCCTTCGGTATAGTATTTATCTCTTGCTTTGGCTTCAATTACTGCAAGGTTTCTGTTTTTGTATTGCAATACATAATCTGCCTTGTCGGGTTTGCTACGCTGACCATGCCCGATTAAACGACCTTTGTTGATTGGAAACTCCATGCGAATGCGACTGCCTTCCACAACGCCCCAACCAGCTGCTTTTAATGCAGGGTCAATAAATTCTGCTCTTGTTTCGGTTTCGTTCATTTCAATATTTTAACTTCCAAGCCATTTGATTATTGGAATCACAAAATCAGGTATAGCAATACTTTCATCTTGAGCCATTAATCTTGCTCTAAGCGTTTTATTTCTTCCAAATTGCTCACAATAGCCATTATATACTTTCTCTGTATAATACTTCTTGCACTCATCTTCATAGTCATTTCCAAAAACGAATACTTGAACACCATGCTCTGCATACGAATTTAGGCGTTCATTGTATTTTGCTTCTTCTTCCTTGTCTTTTTTACCGAAATCTGAACTGTCAATATCGTAAACAAAGCCAACAGGAATACCAAATGATAAAGCCAATTCAACAAAATCAATTAGGTTTCTTTTGCCACCAACTTCAATGATTGTGCTGCCAACGCTATCAAAGTCAATTTTCAAACGCTTTGCAAATTCAGGAAAAGCCATTTTTTCAGTGTCGCCTTCTACAATTAAAAGTTTCTTGGCAAAAAACATTTCGTTGCGTTCGGGGTCAAGCTCTTTTCTGAATTTGTTTTTTAATCCTTCATCAGCTTTTAAAGTTGATTTTCTTATGTGAGTTCCATTGTCATCTTTTGAAACAAGGACAATCTCATTAAACTCTGGAATAGTTACAAAATGAGGTGAGTGTGTGATGTAAATGATTTGATTTGATTCTCCAATTTGGCGAATCGTCTTGTAAAGCGACCTTTGCATTTGCGGATGCAAATACATTTCAGGTTCTTCAATTAGAAATAAAGCCCCTTGTTTTCTCCTATCTTCAAATGCTTTAAGAATAGCTAAAACAATAGCATTTTGGAATCCAGCACCTAATTCTGTTGCGTTTATATTGTATTGATGTTCTTTTACGAAAATTTCAAGTGATTTGTAAAACTCAAGTGAACTCAAAGGATTGAAATACAAATCAAGTTTATCCGCTTCTGTTTCAGGATTAAAGCCAAGTTGTTTTAGTGCATTTTCCTTTATTGCTTTTTCAAGAGCAATAAATTCATCTGTTCTTAAAGTCCTGATAGCTTCTTCAATAGCTTGCTTGAATCTTTCAATTCTTGGAAGCATTTTACCACTTCCAGGCTTTCCTACTTCAATTAGATTTTTTGTGTTCTCAAAATCAGCATTTATATCTTTCATCAAAGTTCCAAGAATTGAATTCCTGCTTCCTGGTAGTTGATTCTTTAAATTTCTGTCTGTTCCTATAAATATTACTGGAAATGATTCCTGCAATTCCTGTGGAATGGTTGTTAATGGAAGAAATTGAAGTTGGACACCCTTTTGTGGTCGTGATTTGTAAATCAATACAGGTTTGTCGTCTAGTTTCAAGCACTGCTTTTCTAATCTTCTTTGTCCAGCACTTTCACCAACCTTATATCTTGTATATATAAACCTAACTTTTGGTATTTCCACGAAAATCCCTTTGAACTGCTCATACTGATATGGTTCTTCAAATTCAAAATCAATGATGATGTCTGTGTCGTAATCTTCATTATGAACGTCTCTATCATCAAAGCTGTTTTTAGTAACCCAATCCCTGCCAAGCACACGGTAAATTGCACTAAGTATATTGCTCTTACCACAATTGTTTGCACCAATTAAGGCATTCACCTGTTCAAGTTGAAGCTGTAATTGTTCTTTTATAGAACGAAAACCTTGTATGTTGACAGTTTTTATTTTCATTCCGCTTCAATTAATTCGTTTTCAAAGGCTCGTTTTAAAACACCACTTTTCAATTCTTCCAATTTCAATAACTTAGTTTTATACAACTCCACTAGTGATATTGATTTATCCTGTAAAGTTTCTAATTTTCTAATGATTGATTTCTGTAAATATTCAGATTTTGGATATCGGATTATAATGTTTTTCAACTCTGTTTTTACCAAGCTAGGAATTGTCGTTCCACGATTATATTTTTCAAAATCAATATTCAAACAAAGGAAATACACAAACTTATTTTGCATTCCATTTTTCGGATAAAAACCAAACGCTGTATCGACATTCCAAAACCTTTCATTTACATAAATTGGTTTGCTGATATTTCCTTTTCTTCCAATAATAGTGGTGCCTGATTCACAAATAAAGTCATTGGCTAATCCCATAAGATTGCCAGCACTTCCTAAAATTGGATATTTGCCGTTTTCAGATTGAACAGCTTGCTGATTTTTTCCATTTATAATTTCAATGGCATCCCCAAGTTTTGTTTGAACCCATTCTCCTTCATTTGCTGGGGTAAAAACACTATAAAGTTCGCTTTTGAATAAATCTATTGAGTTGGTAATATTTTTTTCTAAATTGTTGTAAGCCTTTTCCATTTCAGAAAATGCAATATCCAATTCCGAAACCATTCTTTTTTGTTCTTCCATTGAAGGCTTAATCAATGGGCAAGCAAGAATATCGTCTTTGCGTAAGTTGGTTTGGTTTTCACCGTTGTTGAAGGCCAAAAAGTGTTCGTGTCTGTTGAGCTGGTAATACAAATACTTGGTGTCAAATTGTTTGCTACGAATGCAACAAATACGCTGGTTCAATGAATAGGTATCGTCTTTGTCAATGATAAAACACTTGGCTAATGCTTTACCATTGGGCACATCACTCATTACCATTACAATGTCGCCTTTGTATAAAGGAAACATTTGCTCGTTGGTGCGTTTATAGGATTTGCCTTCGGATGAAATAAATTTAGAATTGACTACAATGTATTTTCCATTTTCGTCAATGCTCTTTTCATGGGCTTTCCCATTGAAAAACTCACACGATTTTCCTAAAGTGGTTAGTTCAACTTGGCTCATGAAAACATCTCTTTTATTCCGTTCAAAATTTCGCTTGTTTCTTCGTCCAATGCTTCCATCTCTGCCAATATCTCATCCATAGAACGGAAAGTTTGCTCTACTTTTCCATTAGGATTTTTTACACTCAAATCGTAATTGATGGTGTTGATGCTTGAAATATCAACTGTCCAAGAGTTGTCAGAATCAGCCTTTGTTTTCTGTAGTTGCTTAAACTCTTTCAAGTCATCATCATTCAAAGGCGATGTTTTACCTAAACTTCTGCCTGGAATACATTGGTAATACCAAATATTTTTAGTCGGCTCACCTTTGGTAAAAATCAATACAACGGTTTTAACTCCTGCACCCAAAAATGTTCCTGCTGGCATATCCAAAATGGTGTGCAGGTTGCAACTCTCCAATAAATGCTTTCGCAAGGAAACAGAAGCATTGTCTGCATTGCTCAAAAAGGTGTTTTTGATTACAATACCTGCTCGTCCCCCTGCTTTCAAACTTTTAATAAAATGCTGTAAGAATAAAGAAGCCGTTTCGCCTGTTTTGATGTCGAAGTTTTGTTGCACTTCTTTTCGTTCCTTGCCGCCAAATGGCGGATTGGCAAGAATTACATGGTATCGGTCTTTTTCCTGAATGTCTCGGATATTTTCAGTCAGCGTATTGGTGTGAATGATGTTTGGAGCTTCAATGCCGTGCAAAATCATGTTCATTACACCAATGATGTAAGCCAAATTCTTTTTCTCTTTTCCATAAAGTGTGTTTTCCTGTAAGGTTTTCAGGTTGGCAGTGTTTTTCTCCATGCGGTCATACATGTAAGCGTATGCTTCACACAAGAAACCCGCACTTCCGCAAGCTGCATCATAAATCTTTTCGCCAACTTGTGGATTCAACACTTCAATAATGGCACGAATCAAAGGTCTTGGCGTGTAATACTGTCCGCCATTGCGACCAGCATTGCCCATGTTTTTGATTTTCGATTCATACAAGTGGCTAAGTTCGTGCTTGTCTTTAGAACTGCCGAAAGGCAGTTCATCAGTCATTTCAATAATTTCACGAAGATTGTAGCCACTTTTTACTTTGTTTTTTAACTCACTAAAAATCTCACCGATTTTATATTCAATGGATTTCGGGTTGTCAATGGCTTTCTGTTTGAAACTTGCCAAGTATGGAAACAACTTCAAGTCCACAAACTGAACCAAGTCAGGTCCAGTCATGGCTTTGTGGTGGTCAAGTTTTCCGTCTGTTGCTTTTGGCATAGCCCAATTTGGCCAACGGTATTGCTCGTCCAAAAAGTATTGATATTCTTTCCCTTCCAAAGCGGCTTCGTCCGCTTTTTCACTTTCCAATTGGTCAAGGTAACGCAAGAACAAAACCCAAGAAGTTTGTTCAATGTAGTCCAGTTCGCTGTCTGCACCTGCGTCCTTATAAAGTATGTCGTCTATGTTTTTAAAAGTCTGTTCGAACATGTTGTCTTTTTATCTCAATTTATAGTTTTTCAAAGTTAATATTCTCGGTGGTGCGTTGGCAAAAAATGGCTCTTTTGGTTTTGCTGAAGGGTCGGCTTGTGGGCAGGGCAAAACCAAATGTGCCATTTGTGCGGTGGCAATTCAAAATATTTTGTGCGGTGGGAAAAAAATTAAAACACAGAAGGGTCGGCAATGAGGGTCGGCTTACTCGTTGTCCGTTTGTTGTATCGTTTTTATGTCCGTGTTCACTTGTCAAAATGGTTTACTTTTTTCTCGTTTAAATTCGTGTCTGTCTGCTGTGTCGTGTCGTTTTACGCTTGCTGGTAACGGTTGGGCGCTTGGCGCAGTGGCGGGTTTCGGAGCACAAAACTGTCAACACACCACAAAAGTTGATGCGAGGTAGAATGTTCAATTAACC
>JAFLBG010000006.1:0-109202 GCA_017303975.1 Bacteroidota bacterium | reverse complement strand
GCCAAACGCCTGTTAGCAGCATACCCTTCTTCTTTGTCTTGATGTTTTGATGTCACGTTAAAAAGAATCCACAAATAATTCCACCAATTAGTCCAAGTCCGAGTATAGGTTTATACTGCTTTGTAATTATTGCGTCTGGTAAACTTAAAATAAACCCTACAAGCCCGCCTTTAAGCCATCCAAGCATAGGAAGTTCCATATTGAAGATGATAAATCCAATTGCGAATCTGCTGATAAATGAAGCTGTGATTGCTCTTGTTTTATCTTCAAATTTCATAAAGAACATTGGAATGATTGACACTATTCCGAAAATTGTTCCTGCAATAAATCCTTTGATAATATTGTCCATTTGTCTACTTTTTAAGGTCGTATGCTGCCTTTAACCAAGTTAATAATTCTTTGTTAACGTCTTTGGGGTTTGTCAATTTGATTGTGTGGTGAAAACGATTTACTGAGGCTTGTTCTACCTTTGATACTCTGTCGCTTGTCAGTTTGTAGTTTAAGTGAACTTCAAGGTTAATGTAGTCCTTACGGGTATATACACCTGCAAAGCCGAATCTATTCCCGAGATGAATACTTGTCTTTTTAGGTTCAATTTTTAGTTGTCCGAATTTTTGAAGGTCAGTAATAAGCTTTTCGTAAATGTCAGTTACGATTTGTTCTTTGTCTTTTAAATGGTCAAGTTCAGAATATTCCATTGTCTTTGTCAGTTTATTGGTATTTGCAATGTCGTCAGTTAGGGTTGCTGCTAACGGTTTTCGGCTTGGCGATGTGGCGGAAATCGAAGCACATATGTTCAGTTTTGCACCAAAGTTCAATCGAAGAACTGCTGTTGAATTTAGCACTTCAGCCGCCATATTGCCAAACCGATGTTAGTGGCAGTTTTATTTGTTCTCTCAATTCGTTATTTATATTTTCTTTTGTCAAACCTACTGTTTTCAAGGTCTGCCATAATTCTGTTTCAGATTTTAGCAATACCAATAATTTATCTTTTCCATAAATTCGCATTGTCCTTTCACAAATAAGTGCCGAAGTCAAATATGGAACTGAAGTTTCATTTTCAAAATAAATTCTTTCATATGGGTCAAAATGTTCAGCAAAATTAAATGTCAGATTTTCTGCGATAAATTTCGCTAATTTTTTACGATGCCATTCATAGTCGTATTTACCACTTCCTGCAATGTATGTTGCAATTCCCTCGTCAATAAATTTGTCAATTTTGGGATAAAGTTCGTGAGTATAAATGTGTACTATTTCGTGTGTATAAATTTCGGAATTATTCCCTGAAAAAATAATATTACCATAATCAGCAAGTCCGCCAGTTTTGTCAACATACATCATTGGATTGTAGTCAAAGCCTTTTATTTCAAAAATTTCTTTTGGATTTACACAAGAATAATAAGTTAAATAAATTGGATTACACTTAAAAAATTGGCAAAGTTTTTCAATATCATTTTTTTGTTCAGCAATTTCTTTTTCGTTTGCTATTTTATTTGGAGATATTTTATAGGTCAAACCCAGTTTTACGTCTGTTATTGCTGTCCAATTTCTAGTTGAATAATCCAAATATCTGCTAAATACTATTTTGTCTTGTTTGATGTTAGCAATTAGATTGTATATTGATTTTAACTGATTTTCTTTTGTTTCATTGTTATGTCCGATAAAAGCAAGCTTTACAATTTTTTGATTTTGTCTTTCGGTAGGAATTATATCCACTAAAGTAGGCAAATAAAAATCTTTCCCATATTTTGAGTTTTCAATATTATAAATGTCGAGATATGGATAAATGAACTTTTGAAAATCTGATTGAGCCCAAAATTTATTCTCTGTCATCGAAGTATTTTTGGTTTTTAGAAATTCAGTCAACGTTTCAATAATTATCTGATTTGTTTTGTCAGTTTTGTCAATAATTGGAGAAACGGTCAATGCAAATTTATCTTGCTTTGGTACTTGTCCGTTACAAGCCAAAGTCAAAAAAGTCGTTAATATGAGTAAAATTTGTTTCATTGTTCAGTTCTCTAAAAATTGCCACTAACGTTTCGCGGCTTTGCGTAGTGGCGGATTTCGAAGCACTAAACTGTCAACCCTCCACAAAGTTAATTTGAAAAACTGACCTTCAATTTACCACTGCACCCGCCATTACGCAAAACCGCTGTTGTGTGCTGCCCTTCTGTCTTTATCGTCTGTTTGTCAGTCATTTAGTATCTACTTTGTCTTGGGTTAGCTTGGTGGCTCTTTTGCAAAACTTGGCTTTAGCGTGGGATTGTGCGGTTTTGCAAATGTGCCTCCAAATGCGTTGGTGTTTTAACGTGTTTCTAAATAATATTTTGCTCTACTTTCTTTAAATAATCTAAGTTGTTCAACGTGTTCTTTATACAATTTATGAAGTCCGTTTTTAGATGTTTTTTGTTCGGGAAATGTCAATGAAAAAGCATCTGAATCGTTTGTGTGAATTGCATTTTCAGGTACAGCTTCTTTAATTTTTTCTAAAGCACTGAAATAATATGTTTCGCTGATTTCACAAGCGGTTAAACTCAAACCTGCTTTGTAGCAAGCAATCGCAATAGTTCCGCTACCCAAATGTGTGTCTAAAATTTTGTCACCTTGTTTAGCGTACATTTTCAAAAGCCATTCGTAGAGTTCAACAGGTTTTTGTGTCGGATGAATTTTATTTCTGTTTTTTCTTACGCTAAATTCAAAAATTTTTGAAGGCTTGTCTAACGAACTCCAAGCCATTTCAGCCATTGAAAAATTATTTAGCGTTTCTGGTTGTTTTTTGTCCCAAATGATAAATCCTTTGTTGTATTCACTTCTTGTCCATAGTTGCCCAAAGTAGTTTCCGCCCCATATAATTTGATTTTTTGAAACACGAAATAACTCATTGAAGTAATCATCATTGGGTTTTACATCCCATTGACTATATTCATCCATATTGAATTTATAGTCACCGCCACGTTTTGTTTTGTTTAATATTCCATAAGGTGGGTCCACTATTGCAAGGTCAAAATAATTGTCGGGATACCTTGCCATTAATTCTATATTGTTTTCTCTTGTAATTGTAATCATAGCAAGTTTATTTTGAAGTTGCGAACCTTGAAATAGTCAAGTCTGAAATGTTTTTACTGATGTCTTTTCCTAGATTATTGATAATAATGCTGTCAAAATCTTCGTAGTCAATTTCTCTTACATCATTGTCAATACAGTTGTATAGATATTCAGAAAAAGTATTTGCACGTATTATCACAATTGGACTTGTACGAATATCTTGCAGTACCGCAGGAACGTATCTTGGCGTAACAACTATTGTATAAGCACCACCAATTTTTTCTCTGTGTCCTGCCAATCGTCCTGCGTTTACGCTAGAAAGTTTGTTTTTAGTTGATTTGGCTTCAACAGTAAATTTCTTCTTTCTTGGAATGTACAAACATTCCAAATCTGTGTTTCCTGCTCCACTGATTTTTTGTGCTTCTACATTGTGGAACATATTGAAACCGTCTGCCAAAGCATCCTCAAATAGATATGCTTCTGCTCCTTCGTTATTATTGGCGTATTGTTCAATTAGTTTTGGAAGATTTAGTAACTCAAATTTAAAGTCATCAACAGCTTCGCCAATTTCAACCAAAAGTGTTTTTGGATAAAAACTGTAAATTTCTTTGATAACGTCTAATTTCAGACGTTCAGGGTCATTAAGTAATAATGGTTTTTCTAAAAACGAATATTCGTTTTGTAGCTGTTCAACCAATGATTTTAGATTATCGGGAATAGAAACTTCGTTTCTTGTAATTTTTCTAAATGTATTTGTAGTTCCGTGTTGCAGTTTGGTAATAACTACACCATCTTGTTTATTCAAAACACCTGCACTTTCAAACAATCTTGAAACGTAATAATCCCATTCATATGCAGAGTTCACAAAGGCGTGTTTGTTTTCTTGGAATTTCTCTTCAAGTTCATTATCTGAAAGTTTTCGTAAGTCCAACAATTCATTGACTAATTCATTGTAAGTCTCTTTAGTTGCCTCTTGTAGGAAAACAACAGAATAAGCAACTTCAAAAGCATAAAGTTTATTGGAAAGTTTAGGTTCTGAAAGTAGTTTGTAAATCAAACGAAAAGGATACAGTTGAAAATCGTTGGCTGTTCCGCTATGAGGGTGCTGATATTGAACAGCCCAAAGCATTGTAAGAAAAATTTTCGCTGTTTTTTCTTTGTCTTCAACGTGTTTTAAAAATAAATTCCCAAGCGGACTGAATAAAAATCTGTCCTGCCCGTCAACTTTGGCTTGATAGCCAAACATATAATACGAAAGTTGATTGATTTTGTGATTAATTGCATCAAGCGGCAATTCAGGATTTCTCTCGTTGTACAATCCTAATTCACGCAACTTTAAATTTAATTGCGTTTTCTCGTCAGTTGAAATGCCTGTCTTTGTGTACGACTTCAAAAATTCAGCAACAACACAAAGTTTATCAAAATCCCTTGTGTGTCTGTACAAAATCCATTTCTTACTATCAATTCTTAAAGTCATTTTATTGATTTATTTGAGCAACGATATTTTTAATTAGTAAAGGTGGAATACATTCTCCAATACATTTTCTGATTAATAATTCAGGGGTTTTATCTGGAATATTCCAATCTTGAGGCAATGATGATAGTAACATTAATTCTAATGGAGTTAAGACCCTTGCATCTGAATAAATTCCATTTTTCAGTTTCCTTCCTGGATGAACATTTAATTGAGAGCTAATTGCATCATTTCTCATAGTAATTGTTGGTGCGGGTTCATCCCATTTAATTCGTCTGTAAGTTGTATTGTAGCTTTTAATCTTTTCTCCATTAGCTTTAACTGGAAAAAAATTGGGGTTATCAAAAGCCGTTTGACCTGTTGGAGTATGCTTCATCCATTCAATATGGCTTTCAGAATGTTTCCTAGCAAAATGCCATTTGATTTTTGATTTTTGCCCTGCTTCAATGCTTGGCAAAAAACCAATTTTATCTTCTACGGTTATTTGCTTTTCAGATTTTTTTGGTTGTCCCCATTTTTTACCTTTTCGATACAATTTTATAATTGCTCTTGTTCGTCTTTGAGCAACGCCAAATTCAGCTGCATCATAAACATTAGCTTCAATATTATATTCTTCTCCAAATAAATCGTTTAAAATATCTATGACCTTTAAAAATTCACTTTTGTATGGTAAAAGAAGCTTGAAAAATGTTGGGACATTTTCAATTAATACAAAATCAGGAGATTTTAATTTTATAAAATCAATTATTTTAAAAACAAGGTAATTTCTCTCGTCATTGAGCATTTGCTCCGTATTTCGATTTTTTCCTGCAACACTCATTCCTTGACAAGGAGGTGAAGCAATAAGAAAATCTAATTTTTTCGGGGTGCTTTTGACAAGGGTTTTAAATAAGGTTTCATCTAAAATATTTCCAGCGATCATTTTAGATGTCGGATATAGTGCTTGGTAAAGATTTGCTCTTTCTTGTATTAATTCATTGGCAGCAACAATCTCTATTCCTACTTCATTTAAGTAAGTTTCTGCTATGCCTGCACTTGAAAATAAAGATGCTCCTATCATAGTTAAAACTTTATTTTTCCTTGTTCCACCTTTTTAGTTCTATAATACTTAGCTTTTTCTTCGGCTAGTGTCAATAGTTCGGCTGAGTTCGGAACTCGATAAATCATTTCTGCAATTTTTTCGCTGTAAAATTCGTTTTCAAGTTTCTTGATGTCCAATTTGAAAATCTTTGCAAGTTTTGGAAGTTTTTCTTCAGGTATACTGCGTTTCTGATTTTCAATTTTAGAAAGTGTCGATTGGTCTATATCAAGAGAAGCCGCAAGTTTGGTCAAAGTCAAACCGTGCTCAACTCTCAAATTGTGGATGTATTCTCCAAAAGTTTCTTTCATAGTCTTGAATATTTTGCCTTGACAATTTTGTCAAAAGTAGTAATATCTCTGTTGATAGCCAAAATATTTAGCAAAAACTTGTCAACTACTGATTAGGGTGGTGGGTGGGCTTGGGTGCGGTTGGGCAAAATAATATGTGCTGCAATTTGTGTCGGCTTGTGCGTTGGCTTGCAGCTCTTTTTATTTTGCGAAGGGTTGGCATTTTGTCTGTCTTTTTTCTGTTCGTTTATTGTCGGTAGTGTCGTCTTTTGGGGTTGCACACAACGGTTTGGGTATTGCCGAAGGCGGGGATTTTTAGCGCAAAAGTTCAAACGAAGGACGAATGTTGAACCTTGCACAAATGTCCAATCGAAGTCGTTCAGCCCCGCTTTTGGCAATACCTTGTTGTACGACGTAGTTATTTATTTAGTTTTTAATTCGTCCAAATATTTTCGTATGTCTTTTTCTAATTTTTTGGGATAATCATAATTTAGTTTTTTCGATAATTCAGTTCCAATTTTTGAAACTAAATCAGCCATTGCAAATAAAGCATCCCAATTATCATTTTTTTTACTTCCTGAAAATGTTTGTTCTATTGTTTCCCACAAATCGGTAGTCAGGTATTTTTTAAAAAGTCTGCCGTATTTATTGGTTGTAATATTCCAATTATGTTCGCTTGAAATGTACCATTCGATTAAAGGGATTAAATAGTCTGTTCGGATATTATTTTCAGTCATAAACTTTGTATAAAACAAGTCATCCCTAATAATACATTTTGCGGTATGAGCAATGTCCCACCAAAAGTCATTTAAAACTTGTTTGAATTTTTTTTCTGTAGGTTTTTTTATTATAAAAATCTGGTGAGTAGGCTTTTTTAGACTATTTGTTAGCCCTTCTTTATCCACCAAAACTTTATAGCCAATATCCCAATCTTCGTGTAATTCATTTTTTTTTGCGTCAAGTAAAAATTCGGGTTTGCTGTATAATTTGAAATCTACTTTGACATAGTCAGCATATAAAACCATTTTCATAGCGTGTTTACCTTCGAAATAGGTTTCGTCTTCTTCAACCATTGCAATTGGATTTCCAAAATTTTCTGTCCAAGTATTGTCTGAAATATATTTGGCGTTATTTTCGAATATAAGTTCAATGTCTAAGTCGCTAAAATCGTCAACAGGTGCTAATGGATTTACAAGTGAACTTGTCAATAATACTGCTCTTATGTCTCGGTTATTTTTAGACCAATCAATTATTGCTTTTAGTTTTTCGTCACGAACTTTCATTTTTACGAGGTGGGTTTTACTATGTCGTACAACGTTTCGCGGCTTAAAAATGTGGCGAAAATGCAACACCAAGCCTTCACAAATATAACCAAAACTTTAAATTAAACAATAGCGTAATTTCGGATTTTCCCGAAACTCGCCATATTTTTAAACCGCTGTTGTGTGCTGCATAATATTTTCAGAACTTAAAAACTCAACACAAAGTTTATCGGCAAAGTTCGGGTTTTCACGCAACGTTTATTTTCAGGTTTTGATTTCACAACGTATTTTCAACACAAAGTTTATCGACAAAGTTCGGTTCTGTTTTAGTTTTTCACGCAAGATTTTTCGGCTAAAATTTATTCAGAAAAAATAGGAGAGGAACGTTCAGCGTAAGTTCGGAAAATATGTTGCACACAACGGTTTACGGCTTGGCGATGTGGCGGATTTTTAGCACAAAAGTTCATTGGAATTACTACTTTTGAACCTTGCACGAATGTTTCATAGAAGCAGTTCAGCCGCCATATTGCCAAACCGATGTTAGTGGCAGGTTTTATTTTTCTGCCCATATTTTTTCATTCGGTAAACGTAATAAAAATGTTGTAATCTGAGAAATAAGTTGTTGTGCTATTTTTTTCAAAAACTACATTTTTGTTTTGTTTAATCTGACTGTTAAACACTGGTAGCGAATTTACTTTTATTTCAAATCCGCAAATTCCTTGCAGTTTTTTTGAGTGCAATAATTGATTTATTTTGCTTGATTTTTTTCCGTCTAACAAATATAAATTGCTTTGTCCTACTTTAAATAATCGATAAGGCGTTTCTAAATAGTTGCCACTTTCAATTTCTGTAAAACCTAATGCCTTATATTTTTTAATTTCTACTTCAATTTTATTTGTCAGAAAATAAATTGCTGTTAAGGATTTTGCCGTATTTGAATGTGTTGTAATTGTTGCATTTTCTTTCCAATTTTTGTTAACGTATTCAATAAAAAATAAATCAGCGTTCTCAGGTTCAATAGTTTGCCATATTTTAGTACTGTCAGCAGTAAATTGCATGGTTTTTTCTTTCAACATTTTTTTTATCAATTCAGCATTTGAAACTGAAATAGCCAAAGAAGTTCCACCTTGTCTTGTTTTTAAAAAGTTAGCGTAATATTTGCCAATAGTTTGTGAATTGTCCAAAGGTTCTATAAATTCAAGATAAGTGCCGTCTTGAAATTTTACAAAACAGTTTTTTATGCCTTCGTGTACTTTTCCTTCTTTTATGGTGAAATGTAATTGGTTTTTAAAAATATCTTTAATTTTTACTAAATCGTTTACCACAATGGGAATATGGTCAATGGAATTAAATAAAGAATTATTTTTTATAGAACTTTCATTGCCTTGTAGAAATCCCAAATCATAGAATATTTTTTTTGTTATTTCTTTTCTACAACTTCCAAAATCATCTCGATTGTTTTTTCTGTTTTGCAACAATCGAGTGGCAAAGAAATAGGTATTATTTTGAGTTTCCAAATAACCAACCCACCAACCTGTGTTAGTATTGTTTTCTCTTGTCCAACCTGTTTTTGCTCTAATCGTATAATTGTTTGTTTGTTCGGAAAGCATCACTTTTTTTACAATTTCTATATTTCGTTCTGAAAAAGGTAATTTTTCCTCGTACAAATTTTTGATAAATTCAACTTGATTAATTGGTGAAATACCGAAGTTGCCGAAGTTCCAAAAATCATCATTGTTTTGAGTAAGATTAAGATTTCCATAATTACAAGCGGATAAATATTTTTTGTAGTTGTCTTTGCCTATTTTTTTTGCCAACTCAATAAACACCCAACCTGCCGAAACTTCAAACGCTTGTTTAACTGACATATCGTGATAAATTTCAGGTCTATAACCGTACTTTACAGTATCTGTTTTGCCAACCCATTTCACAATTTCATTTTCGTCTTTTATAGTTTTAGTTTCTAAGGCTATCAATAAATTAATGATTTTGAAAGTTGAAGCTGGCAAACTTTCGGTCTTTACATTGAGTGTGTCAGATAAAATCCAATGTTGATTATTTTTATCGAAAATTACGATAGAGCCTTCTACACCACAGTTTTTAAAGTATGTTTCAAAGTCATTATGCACTGTGAAGTTGTTGTTCTTTAAATTGTCAAAGAGTGAATTACTTCTCTTTTGTTGTGAACAAGATAGACAGGTAGATAATGTAAATAATAATAAACTGAGTATTTTCATTTTTCTGTATGAATGTTATTTTTATGAAGTATATCTTTTTAACTTGCTGCTAATGGTTTAAGTATGTGTTAGTATTTGACAATTTTTCCTACTTTTAAGATTAGTTTCCAGGTCATTTCCTTATATGTTTCAATTCCTCCCCAATGTTGTTGCAACTTTTGTGACAAGTTTTCCATAGGATTTTCGTTATACTTGTCTATATATTTTTGAGTAGCCGACCAACTTCTTAAATGTCCTAATGTTTCGGAAAGTGTTACTTGCTTTTTGATAAAAAAATCGGGTGTTTTTATTTCGTCAAATGGAAACGGTATTGTTGAATATTCCTTGTCAATTAGCTTGTTTTCGGATAGCCAAAATTCGCCAACAATGTTGTCGTGAAAGTCTTTGATTATGATGTCTAATTCTTTACTTATTGTCGGAACACCATAAGCCCAAACTGCAATTATTCCATTCGGTTTTAAAACTCTTTTTACTTCGGTATAAAATTTGTCGAAGTCAAACCAATGAACTGCTTGTGCAACTGTGATTATATCAACTGAATTGTTTTCTATTGAACTTGGATTTTCGGCATTTTCAACTTTATAAACTATTCTGTCGTGTGGAATAGCATTTTTTATTTGTTCTTGGCTTGGATCTGTCGCATAAACTTTTTCATAGTAATTAGCTAATTTCATTGCAGATTGTCCGTTTCCTGTTCCGCAGTCCCAAGCTAATTTGTGTTCTAATGTCAAGTTTGCTAAAAACTCAAATAATTCAGTTGGGTAAGTTGGTCTAAACTTAACATATACCTCGGCTTGCTTTGAAAAATTGTCCTTGAATGTGTTCATTTGAGTGTTGGTTAAACTTGCCACTAACGTTCCGGGGCTTGCCGAAGGCGGGGCATATCAGCACTGCCGTTCATTTGAAAAACTAAAGTTTGGTTAAGCACAAAACTGTCATAGAAGCTCGTCCCCCCCGCTTTTGGCAAGCCCTTGTTGGCAGCAGTTTTACTTTCTGTCCGAAGTTGTGTCGTTTCAATCTTCATCTTCACTTTCTTCGTAGTTAAACTCCACTTTGCTTTGCGTTACAATCTCGTCAAGGATTTTATTCAAATAACTTTGCTTCACTGCTTCATTAAATCTGTCTGTGAGAGTTGGAATATTTATCACTTCTTCAATGCAGTCCATGTATTTATCAACGATGGCTTTGATTGAATATGTTTTGCCTGCGTTATCACGGATTTTCTTTAATAGGTCTTTGGTCGGTTCGGTAGATTTAATCACGAAAGTGATTGGATACTTTTGAATTTTGTCAATGTCAAGGAAATATTTTTTGAAGTCAAGAGTTTCTGTTACCTGAAAAAATCTGCCAAGCGGTTTCATTACAAAGTCAATTCCTCCGTCATTAGCGTTGGTTCTGCCTGTCTTGTAAAGCTTCAAATTTTCTCGGTTGAGTTTATCCATCTCAAAACCCCAAATAATTTGCTGGTCGTGATAAAAGTATTTGAGAATAGAATAGCTCACAATTTCAAAAAGCCGTGCATCAACATTTGGAGCAAGCAAACCGATGATAAACTCCTCAACTTTTTTCGGAGTTTTCTTTCCAACTTTTTGAAGTTCTTCGCATGACTTCACGAAACGCTGAAATGCATCTTGCTTTGTCTTTGCATAGTCGTCAATAATCTCAATGATAACCTTAGCGATATTGAAGTTGGCGGAGCCAACTTTTATTTTCAAAAGGTTTTCATTGAACCAATAACGATTGGTTTCAAGATTGCGAAGAATGGGGATGAACTCTGAACTCGGAAAATACTTTTGAAACTCGGAGTTCATGCGATTGTTCAACGCATGGTTTTGAAGTTTGCTTCCGAATGGTAATTCTCTTTGTCGGGTGAAAAGTTTTACAAATGCCGCACCTTCATATTTTGAATAGTCGCCTTTCTTGTCGTAACCTTTAGCGATGTAGTCCTCAATGATTACATAAATGGCGTAAAGGTTTGCAAAACTTGAACGGGCTTTTGAACCCTTGTTTGCTGAACGGGTTTTCTCGTTGATGTATTGAATAAGTTGGCTCTTTTCAAAAACATCATCAGCACTTTTGCCAAAGTGCTTTTGTAAAATGGCTTTAATGTTTGCTGTGAATATATTTTCCATGTGGCTCTTCAAATAATTTTAGGTTGGTTGCAGTCGCCAACTTTTCGGTTTCAAAAGTGCGGATTTCTTTTTGCAGTTTTTCGCCTTTAAACTCTTTGGCTAAATGCAATCTCCGCAAACCGATTTTTACATACTCATCTTGTAACTCTATGCCAATGGAATTTCTACCTAATTCTTTTGCGACAAAGCAAGTTGTGAATGTTCCCGAAAATGGGTCAAGCACCAAATCACCCTCGTTTGAACTTGCTTTGATAATTCTTTCAAGTAGTGCGATTGGTTTTTGTGTTGGGTGATTTTCGTATTCGTCCATGCGGTAACGCACTCTTGCAAATTCCCAAACGTTGCCAGGAACTTTTTCAGAATTGTAAACTGTCGGAACGGCTTTACGATAATCAATCAATTTTCTTTTTGCTCCTGTTTTTGCTTCAACTAAAATGTCGTCAGCATTGAATGTGTATTTGTCTTTGTCCTTAACGCAAAACAAAATCGGCTCATACATTGAACCGAAGTATTTTTTTGCCTGAACGCCTGAACTGTCATAACTCCAAACAACCCTTGAAAGGATGTCAAGTTTTTTGCGAAGGTGAATGTCAAAATAAGGCATGAACTGCGTTGCGGTCATTACATAAAAACTTCCAGTCGGTTTAAGTTTTTGAACGCACAAGTCAAGCCATTTGTAACACCAAGTCAGATATTCTTCCTCTGTAGCCCATTTGTCCTTGTGTCCGTTGAAGTTTTTACCGATGTTGTAAGGCGGGTCTGCGAAAATCAAGTCAATAGAATTGTCTGCAAGCGTTGTCAATGCTTGTAAAGCGTCACCGTGAATAATTTTATGTCTGTTGTTACCCAATATTTCCATTGTCATTTACCAATAAAGTTGTTTCAAAAGTAGTCAAAAAAACAGGTCGTCCTCTTGAAAGTCAGGCGGTTTTTATTCACAAACTGTCGGTGAAGCACTGCTGCCCAAAAATTGCTGCCAACGGTTTGCGGCTTGGCGAAGGTGGCGATTTTCACCACAAATGTTGATGCGGAGAACCAAACTTTGATTAACCACAAATGTGTCTGCGGAGAACGAAACCGCCACTTTTGCCAAACCGCTGTTACCTGCTGGTGTTCTTGTCATACAGCTTGTTTTTGATTATGTTCTGCACAGTCAATGCGTAATTCTGTGTCGGCAAGTTTGGTGTTTAGAAGTCCGCAAAAGTGTTCTTGTCCGTTTTTGTTTGCTTTATAGAAATGGCAAGTAAAACACATTCTTTGAATAGTTATTATTCCTGATTTATTCAAATGATGAATGATGTCTAATAAACTTAATAATAAATTTTCTTTGTCTGTTGAATGCAATTTGTCAATAGGAACTTGAATTTGTTTTGCAAACAAAGAAGTCTGTTCTGCAATTTCTTTTCCTTTTTTTGTTAGCTGAATTATATAACTTCTTGTGTCGTGTTGCTCGAATTCTTTTTTGATGAGTTGTTTTTGTTCAAGAGTTTTTATGGTGTCGCTGATAGTTGCTTTTGTCATATTAAACTCGTCTGCCAAGTAACTCACTTTCCTTTTTTGGTCTGAATGATGTAATAAAAATATCAGCACTTGAACCTGAATTGGGCTTAGCGAATGTTCTTTACTCTCGTTCCAAAGCAAAACTCTAAATGCCTGTGAAACCCTTTCTAATGAAGCAATAATTTTGCTTTCAATACTCGAATTTTGGTGTTCTAAGTCGAATGCCGATTTTTTCATACAGTTTGGATTTTATGAAGCATTAAACGTGCTATGTTTCCTGCTCTTAATTTTGCTTCATTGGCTGTTTCTCCTTCAAAAAGTGCATCAACAGTATTTGTAAAAAGTAAAAGCCATTCTGAAAATTCAGTTTCTGTCATTGATGTGATTTTGCTTAAAGCAATATGTTTTTCCATTGGATTGCCTGAAAAACTATGTTCTGCTAAAAGCAAACTTGCCCAAAACGAATACATTTTTGGTAAATGACTTTCCCATTCAATTTTGGCTACATCATTAAAAATATAACCAAGTGTTTTATTTTCTTTTACTGAATTGTAAAATGTATTTACAAGTAAAATAATGTCTTCTCTATTTTCGATATCTTTTTTCATTAATTACAATTTTCCATTTCAATGATGAAATATCCATTTTGCTTAATTTCTGTTTCCCATTGTGGTCGTAAAGTTTCAACGTGGCAAAATCTACATTCCTTTGATGTCAAAGGTTGTTCTTCTTGCTCTTTTGATTTTAAATAATCCTTACCATAATTATATATTACGCTTGTATCTTTAATGGTTTCGGGTGCAAGAATGTCAAAATGCATTATTGTTCCGTCTTTTTTTGTTACATAGGTGTCCCATACTGCTATTTTCATTTTAGTATTTGTTTTATGTTGAGTTTGGCTATAACCTTGAAAACAGATTAAAAGCAAAACAATATTTAAAATTGGTTTCATTTTACATTTTTAAAATGCCCCACAAAGGTAGTTATCCTAACTTTATGGGGCAAATTTTTTAACCTTTTACGTCTGCCATTGATGCACCAAAGTTGATGTGTAGCACATTTCCATTTGGTGTAACCAATGCTGGAACAGATTTTACACCTGCTTTTTCTGCTTCGTCAATTCTAGATTTGTCGTTACCGAAGTGAACAACATCTACATTGTCTTGACCTAAAAGGTTAATGATGTCGTGTTCTGCACTTACGCAAACAGGACAACCTGCGTGATAGAAAACTGATTTACTCATTTTTTATGAATTTAATTTGTTATGACATTATTGTCGGTGCAAATATAGTTAGGATAACTAACTTAATGAAATAAAAGTTTTCAACATTTTCTTTTTCAGTCAAAATTTATTGCTGGCTTGTTTAGGATTGTCGGTCTGTTACACTTGCAGGTAACGTTACTTGGCTAAACGCGGGGAGCGGATTTTTACTAAAATGTTCCTTGCGAAGAACCAATTTTCAAATATACGAAAAATTGTCTGACGAAGCACAAATGCCGCTACTCGCGGTTAGCCAATGTTGCCAGCAGTGTTTTATTTTTTTCAGGTTAAAACGAATTGCCACAACGTGTTGCTAACATTAAATTCTTCTTAAAAAGTACTGTGTTGTCGGTCTTATTTATATACACTTTGTCTATAATAGTTCGATGCTTGGAAGTTTCGGTAATTTTTTTTGTTTTAATTTTTTTTACGATTTGGTTTTCTTTGTCAAAAATCACTACATTTCCTCTATCAGTCAATTGAATTATTAAATTGCTAATATTCCATTCGATACTATCAACTTTATCGTGAAATGGAAATGAGTGTCCGTAGAATGAAATTGTGTCATTGTTAGTTTGTTGAATACTTTTAAGTATTAAATTTCTTGAACGGTTTAAGTAATTATTCTTTTCCATTTTGCTAATTAAATTTAATATGGATGTTGTATCAGAATAGACTTTTAAACTGTCAAAATAAAACAGTACAATGATTCCTTTAGGTTTGTAAGTCAGTCTTATATTACCAGTTAATGCAAAATTAGTTAGTGTGAAAAATACCAAACATAAAAGAATAAGCGAGAATTTTATTTTATTTCTATTCATAAAAATTTGTTTGTTTTTTGATATTTAATTAATTGTTTACCGATTGTCCCACGAATTTCTATTGTAAACACCGGGATTGGCATGGTCACCAAATTCAAAATCATAAGCGACAAATTTAATTCCTTTCAGTTCTGTAAATGAATAAGTAGTGGATACCATAAATTGGTCTGCGCCTGTTGTTCCCATCTGTTGTGTCAAAACTGTACTATTAGGAATTTTAATGAACACAGTGTCATGAGACGTTCGCAAATATTTTACTTGAACTTTTGGCCAAGTTTTATTTACAATTTTCTCAATAGTTTTTTCGCTTAAAGTGTCCGTAAGAAAAACACGTAATTTAGTTGGTTTATATACGCTTGTTATGGTGTCAAACGTATAATCCCATAATACTTCGGAAGTGTCATATTCCAACGAATTTTCTTTTGGTATTTTGTCAAAATGTAAGTTGTCAGAATTAATTTGGTCAGGTCTAAGAGAATTGGAATTTTCACAACCAAAAGTCAGAAATATAATTACAATATATATAATTTTCTTAATCATATTCTTAAGGTCAAATTTTAGGTTGCAATAACTAACATTGCTGGCAACGTAGGGCTAAGAGCATTGCTCTTATTTACATTATAGTTTTTGGGGCTAATCTAATGGATTTTTTATTAATCCCAAAGCCGAAACTGCTACGTGTGTATAAATTTCGGTGGTTTTGCTCGAACTATGACCCAGCAACGTTTGAATATACCGCAAATCGGTACCACTTTCCAATAAATGTGTTGCAAAACTATGCCGCAACATATGCGGACTAACAGCCTTATGTATTCTTGCTTTTCTGCTCGCAGCATTTATGATCTCTTTTACACTTCCCGCGCTATATTGGTCGCCAAATTGCCCTTCAAATAACCACTTGTGTGGCCTGTATTCCTTAAAATAGATGCGTAAATCTTTTAATACTTCAGACGAAAGTAAGGTAAATCTATCTTTATTGCCCTTGCCAGCATTTACCCGAATTAACATTCGCTTACTGTCAATATCCGATAGCTTTAAGTTAAGTAACTCGCTTCTCCTTAGCCCTCCTGAATATAATAAGGCAACAATGCATTTATGTTTTATATTGTTCGTATTAGCTATGATGGCCTTAATCTCCTCCTTTGACAACACCTTGGGCAACTTGTGCTCCTTGCGAGGTCGTTCAATACTGTAAAATCTATTGGGCATTCCTTTTACCACTTCGTAATAAAATTTAATGGCATTGATCATTTGATTTACATAGGAATTCGACTTTCCTTCCTGAATAAGTTTTTGAAGATAGTTTCGAATATCAATCTCATTTAGCTTCATTAATTCTACACTGCGATAATAATTAATAAATACCTCAAAGCAGCCTACATATGTTTTTACAGTATTATTGGAATAACGTTTAAGTTCTAACTTTTGCAAATACTCCTCAGGACAAGACCTATATGTAGGGCTGTGGGTTCGGCTTCTAAACCATTTTAAATCTACTGCTTCGTTAGTTCCGGTTATGGTGCGATTTACGAAAAAATGATTGCAGTTTATCCAAGCTACTCCTCTAAATTTATTGAAAATTAGATCGAGAGTCTCCTTGTTATTAGGCACATACACCATATTAAATTCCTCACTATATCTGAGCGAAGGCAATTCTTTTACAAGAGCTTGAATTATTTTGTCGGGATAAAATTGTAATCCAACACATTTTTTCTGATCAATAAAAAGGTTTTTTAAGGTAATGGACTTTTCGGGCATAGCTTTAAAATATTTTATCTATAACAACTGCTCAGGTACAGTTTAATATATCATTTACTACTGCAAATGAACATGCGAACGCGTATAAAGCAAAATTTATTCGTAGATTTATCCGTTTAAATCTACAGATATAAGTAAGGAACTTTTCAAATTCATGTTTATGAACCGATTGTGTTTAAATTGTAACGATGCATTAGAGGGCCGAATAGACAAAAAATATTGTAGCGACTATTGCAAGTCAAATCACAATTACGAGAAAAACAAATTGAAAGAAAGTAGTTTGTTTAAAAAAATTGACTTACAATTAAAACTAAATAGAAGGCTGCTTCGCGATTTTAACAAAGCTGGAAAATCAACAGTAAGAGCCGAAAAAATAATGGAAGCTGGCTTTAATCCAAAATATTTCACCCATTACTGGAAAAATCAGAAGGGCGATGTATATTTATTTTGTTTCGAATATGGATTTTTAAAAAGAATGGAAAACGGAAAAGCCAAATATATTCTGGTGGAATGGCAAAGCTATATGAATTAAGTTTCCCCTAAAACCTATTTACTACAAAACATAGTTTGAATACATTTTGAATTTTTCGCCCATGTTGGTGTTATCACCAACAATGGCGAAATAACGAGCTATTTCTTATTCTTCTCCACACCACCGTTTACATCCAGTGCATTTTTAACTTTTTCTTTGAGCAGCGCATTCTGTATCACTTCCAGCATGGTATCAACGTACGTAAACTTCATATCCTTAACGTAGTCGGATTTTATTTCGGCAATATCTTTTTGGTTGTCGGCACACAAAATAATTTCTTTTATTCCGGCACGTTTTGCAGCCAATATTTTTTCTTTAATTCCACCCACCGGCAATACCTTACCACGCAAGGTAATTTCGCCTGTCATGGCTAAGTGCTTTTTTACTTTACGTTGTGTAAATGCAGATGCTAGTGCAGTAAGCATGGCAATTCCGGCACTTGGTCCGTCTTTTGGAGTTGCGCCTTGTGGCACGTGTATATGCACATTCCAGCTGTCAAACACTTCAGGGTTGATGTCAAAACTATCGGCATGAGATTTTAAATACTCCAATGCCAGTGTAGCCGACTCTTTCATCACATCACCCAAATTACCCGTCAATGTTAGCTTTCCGCCTTTGCCTTTGCTTAGGCTTACTTCTATAAATAAAATATCTCCACCCACCGATGTCCATGCAAGACCTGTAACCACACCTGCTACATCGTTTCCTTGGTATTTATCTTTTGGATGAGATGGTCCCAATATTTTCAATAAATCTGATTCGGCATATTCCAAGTCAAATTTTTCTTCGGTAGCTATTGCTTTTGCCCTGTTACGAACCAATTTAGCAATAACCTTCTCTAGGCTTCTTACGCCCGATTCGCGCGTATAATTTTCAATTAAATATTCAATATTCTTTTTAGTCAGAGCAAACTGGTTTTTCAAAACACCATGCTCTTCTAGCTGCTTAGGAATTAAATGCGTTTTGGCTATTTCCATTTTTTCTTCCACAGTATAACCGGAAACCTCTATCACTTCCATTCTGTCTAACAATGGAGGCTGAATAGTGCTTAAGGAGTTGGCTGTAGCAATAAACAACACTTTTGACAAATCGTATTCTATTTCTAAATAGTTATCATAAAAAGTGGTGTTCTGCTCCGGGTCAAGCACCTCTAACAATGCAGAGGATGGGTCGCCATGAAAATCGCGTCCAACTTTGTCTATTTCATCTAATATAAAAACTGGATTAGATGATTGTGTTTTTTTAATATTTTGTATAATACGCCCCGGCATAGCACCAATATAGGTTTTGCGGTGCCCACGCACTTCCGATTCGTCTTTCAAGCCGCCCAACGAAACACGTACATACTTTCTACCCAAAGCCTCAGCAACTGATTTTCCTAGCGATGTTTTACCTACTCCCGGAGGGCCATACAAACAAAGGATTGGCGCCTTCATGTTGTTTTTTAATTTCAACACTGCCAAATGCTCCAGTATACGCTCTTTTACTTTATCTAAGCCATAGTGATCGCGGTCTAATATTTTTTTAGCATTTTTTAAATCGAATTTATCTTCGGTGTATTCGTTCCAAGGCAAGTCTAGCAATAGTTCTAGGTAATTCATTTGAACCGAATATTCCGCAGCATTAGGATTCATGCGAGACAATTTATTCAGCTCTTTAGCAAAACTTTGTTCTACTTCCTTGCTCCATTTTTTATTCTTCGATTTTTCGCGCAGCTCTTCTACCTCTTGCTCGTAGTTATTTCCGCCCAACTCCTCTTGAATGGTTTTTAATTGCTGGTGTAAAAAATACTCGCGTTGTTGTTTGTCCAAATCAACTTTTACTTTCGATTGAATTTGATTTTTCAATTCCAACATTTGCATTTCTTTGGTCAAGTAGCCAAGCACCAATGTAGCACGCTCTTTCAGGTCTGCCACTTCTAGCATCTTTTGCTTATCGGCAACTGATGCATTCATATTTGATGAAATAAAATTCACCAAAAAAGAAGGAGTTTCAATATTTTTTAGCGCAAAACCAGCTTCGGTAGGGATGTGTGGCGATAGTTTAATAATCTGCAATGCCATATCTTTCAGCGAAGAAACCAAGGCATCAAATTCTTTGTCGCCCTTTTTAGGCACAATATCTTCAAAAGCTTGTATGCTCGCCTTTAAATATGGTTCGCTTTCTACCAACTCATTTAATTGAAAACGTCTTTTGCCTTGAATGATAGCAGTAGTGTTTCCATCGGGCATTTGCAACATTTTAATAATGTGCGCAATGGTTCCCACTCGGTTCAACTGGTCGAAATTAGGGTCTTCTACCAAGTCGTTTACTTGCGAAACAACACCAATGGTTTTATCGCCTTTGTAGGCATCTCTAATGAGTTTAATAGATTTATCGCGTCCAACTGTAATAGGAATAACAACACCCGGGAAAAGCACGGTATTGCGCAGTGGCAATATCGACAACGTATCCGGCACTTTTTCTGCATTCATTACATCTTCGTCTTCTTGAGACAAAAGAGGTATAAACTCGGCATCGTCATTAATTACGTTTGACAATGATATATCTAAAGGAAAATTTGAATCGTTCATAAAAAAGTCATTTTGTCAGTTTACACAATTGGATATAACTATCCCCAATACATTTCCATTCAAAAATACTGATTTTAAAGGAAATTAGAATAACTAAGTCAATTGGTATGCCAAACAGTGAATTGGGACAGATTGGCAATAAAAAGGATAATTTAATTCGTAAACCATGCAATCTGTTAGTGTTGCCACTCACATTTTTATTGCAAATGTAATTCTGAGTTCCGGCTTAAAACCCATGTATGGATTGTCTTCATAATCATAGGTTCTGTCCTTATATTCCAAATCATAAGGCTTGTACAAATTTAAAAGAGGCTCAATCCTCCATATAAAGCGTTTGTTTATTTCTAGCTTATAAGCAAGTAGTCTTGGAGTTATGTTTAGAATAAAGAAGTTTATAGCTCCTTTTGTTTGTTTCTCTTTTCTGTTATAAAATTTTATTGAGGATTCTGTATATATGACATTATACTGTTCTTTCATTAGTAAAGAATTAATTGATAGCCCTAGGTATAAGATACTTTTAAGTGATTTATTCTTATGATAACGTTCAAAATAATTCATATACCATCCTATTCCTGCCGACATTGCTTTATAACTATTGTAGGACATATAAGCACTGCGTGTATCCTCAATCCCTTGAGAATAATAACCATACTGTTTAATAGCTTGAATGTGACAAATGGCATCGCCTTGTAATTCCTCATTAAGAGAGCCAGCTGATACAGCAAAATTAAACTCCCAAAATGATTTTTTATTTGTTTTTGAAAAGGAAATTCCTGAATGAACTACACCTGCCTTTATGTTTTTATTTAATTTACCTCCTCCAATAATAAAGGCGCCAAGCTCTATATTCTTAGAGTAAGATTCAAAAAAAAAGAAAATCGAAATGGTTAAAAAAAATATTTTCAAAACAGTAGTAAGATACGATACTCCAGATGTTATTTGGCCTTAAAGTGGTAATCTCGGTTAGAGCCATTAACGTTCCATCTATACCAAAATTCATTGTTTTTTAGCTTCAGAATTTTGTAAGTAAACTCGCTTCCAATACTTGGAGCCATTTTAAATTTAACTTCTTCTTTTCCCGGCAAAAACTCCCAAACACCATAATCAATAATACTCCCATTAAAATAGTAATCGGTGTACTTAAAGTCTCCAGATTTTTCAATTTCAAGCAAATCAGGAGAATAACCTCCTAAATAACTAGCTGTTTCATCAACTCCATCTACCAGATACTTTTCTAATACCCAAGAGCCGCTGATTCTCGCTTTTTTGGTTCTAAGGGAAAAGGCAGGACCTTCTTCATACTTTTTACATCCTATTAATAGGATACCTAATAAAATAGTTGCTAAAAAAAATCTTTTTTGTTTCACAGTATTCTTTTTTAGTATAGACAATTAAACGTAAGAAAACGCTGCTTGTTATATGCATTAAAAATAATTTTAATCCTTCCCTAAAAATGGATATCTGTAATCAGTAGGCGGCACAAGCGTTTCCTTGATAGTACGAGGAGAAACCCAACGTAATAAATTTATTTTTGCACCTGCCTTGTCGTTTGTCCCACTGCCACGAGCGCCACCAAACGGCTGTTGCCCAACAACAGCTCCTGTAGGCTTGTCGTTTATGTAAAAATTACCAGCAGCGTTTACCAATAGTTTAGTTGCAACATCCAATGCATACCGGTCTTGCGCATGAATAGCCCCTGTTAGGGCATAGTTAGAGGTTGAGTCAACAATTTTTAATGTTTGCTCAAACTTATTTTCATCGTACACATAAATAGTAAGTATTGGACCAAACAACTCTTCGCACATAGTAACATAATTAGGATCTTTTGTTACAATGATAGTTGGCTCAATAAAATATCCTTTTGTTTTGTTGTATTTTCCACCTGCAATAATTTCTACCCCTTTATCTTTCTTGGCTCTATCAATGAATCCAGCCAGTTTGTCGAATGATTTCTCATCGATTACAGCGTTTACAAAATTGGTGAAATCTTCGGTCGGCCCCATTTTCATGGTCTTTAAATCAGCCAATACCAATGCCTTCACCTCTTTCCATAAATTGGAAGGAATGTAAGCACGTGATGCTGCAGAACATTTTTGTCCTTGGTATTCAAATGCACCGCGAGAAATAGCTGTAGCTAACACATTTGCATCTGCACTTTTATGAGCCACAATAAAATCTTTACCTCCTGTTTCGCCCACTATACGTGGATACGAACGATACATATGAATATTATTTCCTATTGTTTGCCAAATATTTTGAAACACTTCAGTAGAACCTGTAAAATGAATTCCGGCAAAATCTCTGTGTTTAAAAATTACATCCGCTGCATCAGGGCCGCTTGGATAAATAAGGTTAATAACACCATCCGGCACACCAGCTTTTTTAAATATTTCCATTAACACATTAGCAGCGTAAACTTGTGTATTGCTTGGCTTCCAAACTACGACATTACCCATCATTGCGCACGATGTAGGCAAGTTACCCGCAATAGCAGTAAAATTAAATGGTGTAAGAGCGTAGATAAAACCTTCTAATGGTCGCCATTCCATACGATTCCAAATTCCGGGAGAGGAAACAGGTTGCTCCGCATAAATTTCCGTCATAAACTGCACATTGTAGCGCAAGAAATCAATTATCTCGCAAGCAGAATCAATCTCTGCTTGAAATGCATTTTTACTTTGCCCCAACATGGTTGCAGCATTTAACTTTGCTCTATAAGGCCCTGCAATTAGCTCTGCTGCTTTCAAAAATATAGTGGCGCGATTTTCCCATGATAAATTTTGCCATTTTTCTTTAGCAGCCAATGCAGCTTGAATAGCTTGTGTTACATGCTTTTTATCGCTTTTATGAAAATAACCTAACGTATGTTTATGATCGTGTGGTGGAGCCAATCGAATTTTATTACCACTTCGCACTTCTTTATCGCCAATATACATCGGAATATCAACCTGTTTAGAGCGCAATTGCTTTAGCATTGCCTGAAGCTCTTTACGTTCAGGGCTTCCCGGAGCATAATTTTTAATAGGTTCGTTTACTGCGGCTGGTACTTTGAAAAATCCTGTTGACATATATAGTGAGTTTTAAGTATGAACATTATAAAGATTGAAGGATAAAGTTAGAAAAAGAAAAGGAGAGAAAAAATCACTAAAACCGTATTCCAATTACCAGCATATCATCCGTTTGTAGGCCTGGTCCTTTCCATTGTTCAATTGCATTATCTAGCTTACTACGTTGTTCTTGCAAGGAAAGATGATGAATAGAGAGTAGCAAATCTCTGAATTGCTTAATCATAAATTTTTTATTGCTCGGTCCTCCAAACTGATCGATATAGCCATCGGTAAATAAATACACCATATCATCTTCTTCCAACTTTATTTTTACTTCTTCAAAATGCTTATCGCCACTTTGCATACCACCTAAAGAAAGCTTGCTTCCCTTAAATTCCTGAATTTGATTATTGCGGATTAAAATAGCGGAGCGTTTTGCAGATGCATATACTAACTCTTTTTTATGTTTATCTACTTTTATCAACGCCAAGTCCATTCCGTCCTGCACCATGGCTGTACGAGATTTATCTTGTTTTAGTGTAAATGTTATTTTTTTGTCGAGCTCCTGCAATATTTGTGCGGGTTGGGTAATTTTATTTTCTGCCACAATCTGGGAAAGGGAATTGCTGCCTATTACTGTCATAAATGCACCGGGTACACCATGGCCTGTACAATCGGCACAGGCTAAAACATAATTATCTCTATCTAATTCGTGCAACCAATAAAAATCGCCACTTACAATATCTTTGGGTTTATACAAAATAAATGCAAGCGGAAGAATTTTAGCCAATGATTCCTCGTGTGGTAAAATGGCGTACTGGATTCGCTTGGCATAATTGATGCTGGAAACAATATCTTCGTTTTTATTTTCGAGCTGAATACTTTTTAATTCTAGCTCCGCTTTTGCCAGTATAACCTCATTCCTACTTTTTTCCACATTTGATTCGTTAATGAGCAAAATCACAAACACCATCCCACTTGCAAAAAAGATATTCATAAATATGTAAGTTCCGCTCCTGGGACTTTCATTAAAAAAATCACGAAAGTGGTTGATGTCGGCATATACATAGAATAATGCAGTTATAACACCAAATGTAAACCAAACATAAAATGTAGGTTTATTACCCACCAATAAAAACCATGCAGGCAAGGCAATCATATACCAAATCATATCGGGAGAATAAATACCTCCCGAATATTGATAGGTGTCTAATACTCCCATCCCTACTATTAACCCCATCGTATTAACCAACAAAATTCTTTTGCCAAAATATTTATACACGGTAATTAACGCCAATATGGCAAACGTTACAAAGGTCATTTTGGAGATAAAAAGCAATGTTTGTTCCTTAGGAACTTTAGGAGCCATGTAGACTGTAAGTGCTACATTGATAATTGCAAATAAAAGCAACGTGCTTTGAAAAAAAACTCCTTTTCTCTTTAGTTCAGACGTTTTTAGCTCTTCTTTGTAAACAAGCTTTTCAATAAACTGATTCAGATTCATTCATTTTAAATTTAATTCCAATAAGCTGTATATTATCAATCTGTTCAACACCCCCCTTTCACTCTTTTATGGCTTTATCCATATCCTTTTTTTGTTCGCCCATGGGGTAAGTATGAATGGCAAATAACAATTCGCGAAATCGCTTACTTTAATATTTTTTCACTTCCGGCCCTCCAAACTGATCGGTACAGCCATCGGTATAAAAATTAATAATGTATTTTCTGTTTATGTTGAATGATAACTAATATTAAAGTTAGTGAAATTTGAAGTAAGTAAAATAGCAGTTACAATTTTATTCCCATCACTAATATGTCATCTGTTTGTTGAATATTACCTTTCCATTGTTCAATTACAAATTCCAATTTTTGTCTTTGCTCATTAAGCGGCAAATGATAAATTGTTGACAATAGTTCTCTAAACCGTTTAATCATGAATTTTTTATCGCTTTTTACTCCAAATTGATCTATGTATCCATCTGTAAATAAATATATCATGTCACCTTCTTTATACTTTATTTGCTGTTCGTAGAAGAGCTTTTCCGCAACATGAATGCCACCCAAAGAGAATTTACTTCCCTTTAATTCTTGCAGCTCACCGGTATTTCTTATAAGTATTGCAGAACGTTTAGCCGAAGTAAAAATAAATTCTTTTGTTTCTTTATTGACCTTTAAAAGTGAAAGGTCCATACCGTCTTGAACTAAAGCTAACGTAGCTTTTTCTTGTTTCAATGTTGCTGTTATTTTTTTATCAAGTTCAGTAAGTATTTGAACTGGCTCTGTAGTTTTACCTTCAACTACAATTTGCGATAATGAATTATTTCCTATAAAAGTCATAAAGGCTCCTGGAACACCATGGCCGGTACAATCAGCACAAACAATAATATAATTATCCTTATTTATTTCATGTAACCAATAAAAATCTCCACTAACAATACCTCGAGGCTTATACAGGATAAATGAATTAGGAATTATAGCATCGATGGTATGCTGAAATGGAAGCACTGCATTTTGAATCTGTTGAGCATACGATATACTGGAAATAATTTCTTCGTTTTTTTCCAAGAGTTGTAAGCGCTGATTGTTTATTTGTACTTCTGTCTTTTCTCTTGTTTAAAAAAAACAGAGAACCTAAATAGCTAAAAAAAAAGGAACAGAAAGTAAAGCTGAGAATGCAAATGAAACCATATAAACATGATGCCAAACTTTATTTACAATTAAATTCGCATAAAAAATGGATTCCAATAAGAGATAGTATATCGAGAAATTATAAAGTAACAATATTTTCGCTCTATCAAAAGACACTATCTGTTTTTGATAAGTAGTCACCAATAAACCACTTTCGCAATAAATTCATTAATTATTAATAGAATCAATTTAAGCGCGGAGGATGCACCAAGTCAAACTCGGGAATATTTACATAAAACTCCTTGGAGTCTAATTCTCGCTGCATCAAATAAGTACCTGTCATTTTGCCCATATCGGAAACTAAATCGCAAGCAGACTCATATTCGTACTTTTCTCCTGGAGCTAAAACCGGCTGCACACCAACAACGCCTTCGCCTTCAACTTCTCTAGTTTCTCCTATTGAATCGTAAATAAACCAATGTCTGCGAAGTAATTGTACCGTGAAATCGCTTTTGTTTTCGATGGTAATGAAATAGGAAAACAGAAAATAGTTTTTCTCTGGTTGAGAAAATTCTTCTCTGTAAATAACTTTTACTGATATTTTAATTCCGTTTGTAACTAAGGTTACCATGGGTAAATATAATTAAGAAATATACACACTACAAAATTATTATTATCTGACGGACGTTACTCGTTGCACCCCAATCAACTGGTCGTAAGTAAGTCCTAATTGTGATTGATGATATACATACACAACATATTCGTTTTCGGTTTCAAAATGTTCGCCTTCAATAAAACCTTCGTCTAAATTTTTAGTGCCATCTTTTGCTAACACATACTTATAATCGTAATAGCCTTGCTTTACATAAATAGTACACTCATATCCTTTTTTTCTGTGGTTATATGTCATCTTGTTCATTTCGCCACACTGCCAGTTAACAAAACCTCCTACTACGTATAACGTGCCATCCATCGTGGGTTCCGGAATAGGAACAAAAAAATGCACATACACGTATTCTGCTTCTATATCACTATTGTTGCCATTCATGGTTTTTATTAAAAACTTTCCATTAATATCTCGTTGTGTTGAATAACGCTGCGAACTACGTTTTTCATCGTTCAATAAAAACATGTGAAAGCCTGTGGAGTCCGTCTCTATGTGCTTTACATTCATGGTTTGGTAACGAATATTTCTACAATCAAAACTTCTAAATTCATTTCCACCTGAAAATAAATTTTCGGTGTCGTAATCGTACACCAGTTCCTTGTGCTTTACATACGTGGGTTTTAAAGTAAACAAGGCATTGTCCCACCTATCATTTTGGGTTATAACTATTTTTAAATCTTTATATGCATTTGTAATTTCGTACTCCGGTGTTACAATCCGCAAATCTACTTCTTGCTTTAAGTAGCGCTCACTTACATTTGTTGCAGCTGTAACGGTAGGAGCTACGGTTACTTTTTCATCAAATACCATAAAGCGTTTGGTAAGCACTATATCATCCGGATTATTGTTTTCATACACTTTCACTAAATAATTGCCCGACTTTGTAATTTTAAAATTATTGCCCGGAAACACTACTGAATAATGGACATAACGCTGCAAGGTGTTTAATGAAAATTGGTAACTGTAAATGTTGTTTTCGAAAAATCCGTCTAGATATTCATTCGGCTGAAGGCTAGATGGATTCCAGTATGCATCGCAATGCACTAGGGTGTAGTTGAAATTTTTTATTCCTAAATCGAAATCATCAAAACTTAATTTTAATTGTTTGTCAGAATTAAGAAGTACTACAGGAATTGTAAAGTTTATGGCTGTTTGTTGAAACTCTCTAATATCGCCAAAGCTTTTAATATCAGGCACAACAACACCATTGTAATTCAATAATACTGTTTTGATATTGGGCTTATATACATAATCGGCATAGCGTAAAAAATTATCTTGGTAGTAACCTGTGTGCTCTTGACTCCAAATAGAATAGGATAAGCACGTTGCTAACAAAACAACATAAATTCTACGTAAATAGTCTGTTTTTTTCAAAGTAATTAATATGGGTGTAAAACTAGACAAAAATCATTGCATCCTAAAAACGAAAATTTGAAGCTAAAATTTTATTCGCACTTAAATAGTTCTAATTTTGCCGCCAGTTACATAATTTGAATAACATGACATCAAAACAAGATAAAATAAAGAATTTCGACCCTAATGATTTAGGAGATAGAAACAACAATATATTTGGATTGCCATATACAACTAATGAGGCAGAAATTGTTTTCTTACCCGTGCCATGGGAGGTTACTGTATCTTATGGCGGAGGAACCGTAAATGGTCCGGAAGCCATTTTTGATGCATCTTTCCAAGTTGACCTATTCGACCCAAAGGTAAAAGATGCTTGGAAGATAGGCTATGCAATGGATACAATGCCTAAAGAATTAAAAACCAAAAGTAAAAATCTACGAAAAAAAGCAGAAGCCTTTATTCGCGCATTAGAAGCCGGAAAGGTAACGAAACAACAACATGCTATTCAAAAAGAAGTGAATGCGGAGTGCGAAAAAATGAATGCATATGTAAAAAGCAAAAGTAAATCGTTTTTAACAAAAAATAAAATTGTTGGGCTTGTAGGTGGCGACCATAGCACACCGCTTGGACTAATGCAGGCATTGAGTGAAAAACACAAATCGTTTGCCATATTGCAAATTGATGCACATGCCGATTTACGCGATGCATACGAAGGTTTTACCTACTCACATGCTTCCATTATGTTCAATGCGTTGAAAATTAAAAATATTTCAAAGCTAGTGCAAGTAGGTATTAGAGACTATTGTGAGGACGAAGTAAACATTATTAATAATTCCAAAGGAAGAGTAAAAACATATTTTGATAAAGATATAAAGCACGCACAATACAAAGGAAAAACCTGGAATGCAATTTGTACAGATATCATAAAGCAACTACCGGAGCTTATATATATCAGTTTTGATATTGATGGTCTTGACCCTAAATTATGCCCAAATACAGGCACTCCGGTGGCCGGAGGATTTGAATTTGAACAAGCTGTTTATCTTATTGAGAAATTAGTTGATGCAGGCAAAAAAATTATTTCGTTCGATATAAACGAAGTGTCACCAAGCAAAGATGAGTGGGATGCAAACGTTGGTGCACGTTTACTTTATAGAATTGCTAACCTAGCGGCATTATCCAATGGAAAGCACAACTAATTTAGATCAACTTATTTCTTTTTTTTCGGAGTTTGTTTCGGAATCTCGCTTGCAGCGGTTCAACGAAGTAATTGCAAACAGAACGAGGCATATTACTGTAGTACTTGAGGATATTTATCAATCGCACAATGCGAGCGCTGTGCTTAGATCATGCGACTGCTTTGGTATTCAAGATGTACATATCATTGAGCAAAGAAACAAATACACCATTAATCCGGATGTGGCTATGGGAGCTTACAAATGGATAAATATGCATAAATACAGGAGCCCTGAAAATCCTACTAAAGAATGCTTACAGCATTTGAAAAGCAAAGGCTACACTATTGTAGCAACTTCTCCGCACAAGAGCAGTTACAAGTTAGATACGCTTCCCATTGATAAAAAAATTGCATTGGTATTCGGCACAGAAATTGATGGAATAACAAGTCAAGTAATGGAGGAGGCGGATGAATTTATTACCATCCCAATGTTTGGTTTTACAGAGAGTTTTAATATTTCTGTTTCTGCTGCTCTCATTATGTATGAACTAACAAAGCGATTGCACAAATCTGAACTTAACTGGCACTTGTCAGAAGATGAACAAAAGGTAATTATGCTAGAATGGCTTAAAAACACGGTAAATAAGCCAGAATTACTAGAAAAAGAATTTTACGCAAGAAAGTAGGTGCACAGAATTGAATTAGCCTTTTTGTAATTCAATTACAGTTACCTCTGGCCAAATGCCAACTCTGCCGGGGAATCCAATAAATCCAAATCCTCTGTTTACGTATAAGTATTTGCTTTTTTCTTCATACAATCCTGCCCACCTAGGATATCTATATTTAACAGGGCTCCATTTTATTCCCGGAATTTCAATGCCAAACTGCATACCGTGTGTATGACCTGCAAGTGCTAAATGTATATGTTGTTTATGATTAAGTACTTGATTTTCCCAATGGGATGGGTCGTGCGAAAGAAGTATTTTAAACTCTGCCGGAATAACTCCTTCCAGCGATTTTTCAAAATCTCCATATTTAGCAAAACCTCCAGCCCCCCAATTTTCTATGCCAATAAGCCGTATGGATTGTCCATTCTTGGTTACAGAAATATTCTCGTTCAGCAATATTTTAAAACCCATTTCGGCATGTGCACTTAAAAGTGCATTAAAATTAGCTCGCTTCTCGTCCAACGTTTTCCACTCTACATAATCCGCATAATCATGATTTCCTGTTATCGAATACTTTCCAAATGGAGCATCTAATGTTTTAAATAAATCTATCCATGGTTTTATTTCGTGTGCAAAATTATTGACTAAATCTCCCGTAAAAACAACCATATCCGACTTTTGCGCATTTGCCAATTCACCCCCTTTTTTTACCGCTTCGTAATTATCAAAACTTCCGGCATGTATATCGGATAGTTGAGTAATTTTAAATCCATGAAATGCATCAGGTAAATCCTTAAATGTAAGCGTTACCTTATGAACAGTGTATTTGTAGCGTCCTTTTAAAATTCCATGAATAATTCCAACAAAAGGAATAGCGGCTATTACAATGCTCAATTGGCTTATAAATTCTCTGCGTGCCATCCAAATCCCCTTATTTTCAACACTTCTATAAATAAATGTATTCATTGTCCAAAGCACTGCAGCTCTAAAAATTCGCACCACATCTTCGGTAAGCAAAAAAAGTGTAATAATTAATTTAGGAACCGTTAAAAGAATAAAAAAAGAGCCTACCAAAAAAAACAACCTTCCTGAAGGTTCTGTGTTTCTGGAAAAATTTAAAATCCCAAAAACAACAAGTGCAATAAAAGCAATATTTATTGTCCAAAAGCCATAAAAGATAAAAAGCTTAAGTCTATCATTTTGCATGCTACTCAAGGCTGTTTTGAATCCTCGAAAAACATACCAGTCTATAACTAGCAAAAAAAGAATGAAGAGTATAAAGCGAAAAAAAAGAAGGAGTGGTGTAGTCATAACAAGAATTACAAGGTCGCTAAGTTAAATAATATTTAACACTAGAGGTGAATACTAAAATCATTGCTTTATACAAGTAAAACCTAAAAAGTTGCTATGATTAAAATCGTATGACTAGATGACCCTAATCATAATTTGCTTCGGACTTACCATATAGATTTGCTTAAAACAACAATCAATTATGGAAAAGCACGATTTATTGCACGAATTCCCTCAACACAAACAAAAAATTCATGATTTAAAAGTATCAGACAATCACTTTAGAAAGCTATTTGACGAATACCATGAGGTAGATCATCATATTCATCGAATAGAGACCGATGCGGAAAAAACAACAGATGATCATTTAACAGAATTACGAAAAAAAAGAGTGCACATAAAAGACCAACTATACACGTACTTAAAGTAGTAAAAATTGAAATGGTAATCAGCCTGTCAGCTTCTTTGTTGATAGGCTGATTTGCATTAATTATAACTCAATTGGAAATCTGCGCATAAATTCTGCACATAAGATGGCTGTTGCAATTGCAGCGTTAAGCGATTCCGCTTTTGCAGCGCCTGAATTATAAGATGGAATACTTACTGGAAAAGTAAGTGTTTTTTGCAATTCATCCGAAATACCTTTCGATTCGTTTCCAATAACAATTAGTCCGGATTTTTGTAGGTCTTGTTCATATATATTTTTCCCTCCCAAAACAGCTCCATAGATAGGCTCATCCAAACTTTTATACTCTCCAATAAAATCATTCAAGTGCTGATAACTTACATGCACTCTAGTAATCGAGCCCATTGTAGATTGCACTGTTTTGGGGTTATAGACATCTACACAATTTAATGAGCAGATTATTGTTTTAATTCCAAACCAATCGGCTGTTCTAATAATAGTTCCCATATTTCCTGGGTCACGAATATCGTCCAGCGCAATTACCAATTTACCTTTCAACTTAGGTATATCCAAATTAGATTTAGGCATCTCACATACCAACAAAACAGAGTTTGGAGTTGAAAGCTCACTTATCTTGTTTAATTCATCGTTACTTACTAAAATTACAGAATTAACAGAGGGGTTCTCTGCAATCCATTTAGCAGTGGCAAAAACGTGCTTAACTGAAATCATAGATTTTAAAATCTCAGCAGCTAACTTTTCTCCTTCTGCAATGAATAAGCCAAGATCATCCCTGTTCTTTTTCTGTTTTAGGGAGTTAACAAATTTTAGTTGATTTTTTGACAACATTTTCTTGAATATACTGGTTTAGACTTAAGTAAGCAACTATTATGAAATAGAACCTTTTAACTTTCTAAACTGTTAGCTATTCTAACTTTAATTTAATACTTATATTCGCATCAGTAAAATACAATAGTAATTCATTAGTACAGTTGATTATGTCTAAATTCCATAAACTTAAAGTAACTAATATCCGCCAAGAAACGAATGATTGTGTTTCCGTAGCATTTGATGTTCCGGCTCATCTAAAATCCGATTATTCGTTTATTCAAGGACAATACTTAACACTTAAATTAACTGTAAATAATCAAGAAATAAGACGCTCTTATTCGATTTGTTCTAGCCCGATTGCAGAAACCGAGTTGCGAGTTGCTGTCAAAAAAGTAAAAGATGGACTTGCCTCTAACTATCTAAATGAAAAACTAAAAGAAGGCGATGAGATAGAGGTAATGACTCCTATGGGAGGTTTCTATACCGAACTTAACGAATCGAACAAAAAAAATTACGTGCTTTTTGCAGGTGGAAGTGGTATTACCCCCATGCTATCTATCATTAAAACCGTTTTGGTAAAAGAGCCAAACAGTACACTAATGTTGGTTTA
This sequence comes from Bacteroidota bacterium, assembly GCA_017303975.1. Lineage (NCBI taxonomy): Bacteria > Pseudomonadati > Bacteroidota > Bacteroidota bacterium. Next base: position 76,561 of record JAFLBG010000006.1, on the reverse strand, counting down.
TGGAAATAGAGACGAACAATCTGTTATTTTCAAAAACGAGCTTGAGTCAATTGAAAAAAGTAATTCGGCTAGAGTTAGAGTTGTTCATGTATTGGAAAAACCCTCCGGAGCTTACCCTGAATTATATACAGGCATTCTAATGCCGATTAAAGTGCGTTCTATACTAGAAAATCATGTCGGATTAAATTTAGACAATGAATTTTTTGTTTGTGGTCCTACACCCATGATGGATAATGTAAAGCAGGTACTTAAAGAATTAAAAATAAACGATAGTCGAATACACATTGAATACTTTACAGCATCTCTTCAACCAACAGAAAAGAAGGCTGCAACAACCAATTCAGCGCTTATTAGCAAGGTTACAGTTGTGTATGATGGCTCAGAAACTAAGTTTGACTTAGCTACCGGAGGAAAATCGATTTTAGATGCAGCTATTGATAATGATGTGGATGCCCCATTTTCTTGCAAAGGTGCCGTGTGTTGCACATGTAGGGCAAAAATAATCTCTGGAACTGCAGTAATGGATAATAATTACGCTCTTACAGACGATGAAGTTGCCGAAGGATTTATTTTAACATGTCAAGCACACCCAACATCTGCCGAATTGATAGTTGATTATGACCAATAGCAACTTGTTAATTAAATGTGTAGAAAAAAAACGATTCTTTTATAAAAAAATGAGGATTAGTTGATTGTAATTCAGATATTTTTCTATTTTTGTGAAGATTACTATGAATACACCGATGAGAAAACTTATACTTTTTACCCTACTTTCATTAATAATGTTGGATGTATATAGCCAAAGAAGGCGTGTACGTTATAAATACGAGATTATATACAGTTTAGGGATGACAAATTTTCTAGGTGAAGTTGGTGGAGCGAATCGAGTTGGAACCAATTTTGCTCGTGATTTAGAGTGGCGAGCTATTAGACCCGTTGCCGGTATTGGATTACGCTATAAAACAAGCCCTTATTATGGTTTTAAAGTAACACTAAATGTTGCTCAAGTTACAGGAAGAGACAGCTGGACAGAAGAAATGTTCCGAAATAATAGAAATATTACTTTCCGTTCTTCTATCATTGAGCTTGGAGGGCATATAGAAGGCTATTTCACAAAAGAAAATACGGCTAGTATTTATCGTATAAGAAATGTAAAAGGCCGAAAAAAGAAAAACATTCAGGCGTATGGTTTTACAGGTATCCATGGTTTCTATTTCAATCCAAAAGGTAAATACCAAAACTCATGGGTTGCATTGCAACCTCTTGGAACAGAAGGGCAAGGCTTAAATGGAACCAAAAAATACAGTCGATTTGCATTGGCTATTCCTGTTGGTCTTGGTATGAAATACAAAATAGATAGGAGATGGAGTTGGGGAGTTGAATTTGGTTTGCGAAAGACTTTTACAGACTATATTGATGATGTAAGTACTGTTTACTATGACAATGCCGCTATTTTGGCCGCAAAAGGTGCTCCGGCAGCATACTTGGCAGATCCAAATAAAGGAGTTCCTGAACTTTGGAGCTCTACTTTAGCCGGGGAGCAAAGAGGAGACCCTAAAAATAAAGACTCTTATATGTTTTTAACCTTTAACGTGAATTACAAATTCATGTACAAGAGAAAAACTAGATCTAAGTTCTAATACATTTATCTTCTTTTATTTCTGTTATTCCCTTTTTTGAAGGTTTGCTATTGTTATATTTGCACAAGGTCAAATTACCAATTATATGAAACCTTCAACACCAAAAGGAACCCGAGATTTTTCGCCTACCGATGTAGCTAAAAGGAATTATATTTTCCATACGATAAAATCTACTTTTACTCGCTATGGATTTGACCCAATTGAAACTCCGGCCATGGAGAATCTTTCTACATTAATGGGAAAGTACGGAGAGGAAGGGGATAAATTACTTTTTAAAATTTTAAATTCAGGGGAAATTTTAGAGAAATTAAGAAGTAAGACTGATGAATTGAAAATTGGCGATATAACAGAAAAGGGGTTGCGTTACGATTTAACCGTGCCTTTTGCTCGCTATGTAGTACAACACCAAAACGAGATTACATTCCCCTTTAAACGCTACCAAATACAACCCGTTTGGCGTGCCGACAGACCACAAAAAGGAAGATACCGAGAGTTTTACCAATGCGATGCAGATGTTATTGGCAGTGAATCGCTTTTAAATGAAATTGAGTTGGTAAAAATGATTGATGATGTTTTTTCAACGCTAAAATTACCTGTTATAATTAAACTAAATAATCGAAAAATTTTATCCGGATTAGCCGAGGTAATTGGAGAGCAAGAAAAGATAATTGACATTACAGTGGCTATCGATAAGCTGGATAAAATTGGTATAGAGGGCGTAAACAAAGAATTAACAGAAAAAGGTATTTCGAACCAAGCAATAGAAAAATTACAACCTATAATCAATTTTGCTGGAGATTATATAGAGAAAATAGAATTGCTTTCGACTATTTTGGCTGGCAGTGCAATTGGGTTAAGAGGCATTGAAGAAATAAAATATGTTTTTGAAAAAATAGCGAATTGCGAATTGCAAACTGCAACCTGCGAACTCGATATAACTCTTGCGCGTGGTTTGAATTACTATACTGGAGCTATTGTAGAAGTTAAGGCAAATTTAGGAACTTTAAAAAGCAGTATTTGTGGAGGCGGAAGGTATGACGATTTAACCGGAATTTTTGGATTGCCTAATCTGTCCGGAGTAGGAATTTCTTTTGGCATTGATAGAATTTTTGACGTACTGGAGGAAGCTAATTTATTTGCGGATGTGAAACCATCTAACACAAAGGTTCTCATTATTTGCTTTAGCGAACAAGAGTTGGATTATGGATTTCAACTGCTGCTGAAGCTAAGAAATGCTTCTATTAACAGCGAATTGTATCCGGATAGAGTTAAAGTGAAAAAACAATTTGAGTATGCCAACAAAAAAAACATTCCATATTGTATTGTAATTGGTAGCGAAGAGATGGCAAGCGGACAGCTATCAGTAAAGAATATGCAAAGCGGAGAGCAAGAAAAATTAACCATAGACAATCTTTTACTTTTTTTGAACAGGTAGCTATATGCAATCAATAGAACTAAGCCCCAATAAGCAATTAAGTCTGGAAAAAATTTCAGCTTACATAAATAAGTCGCTTAAAATTTCTTTGTCGGAAAATGCGAAAAAGAAAATAGAAAAAAGTCGAAAGTATTTAGACGAAAAAATAAAGTCATCCAACAAGCCTATTTATGGTATAAATACCGGTTTTGGCTCTCTATGCAACACTACCATTGATACTACTGACTTAGAACAATTGCAAGAAAACTTAATTTTATCTCACGCCTGCGGTATTGGAGAAGAGGTGCCTGCGGAGATAGTAAAGCTAATGTTATTGTTTAAGATTCAAGGATTATCTCACGGAAACTCGGGTGTTCAACTAAGCGTGGTAAGGTATTTACAGCTATTTTACAACGAAGATATTTTACCTGTCGTTTACAATCAAGGATCACTCGGTGCTTCCGGAGACTTAGCTCCCTTGGCACATCTTTGTTTACCACTAATTGGAGAAGGCGAAGTAATGTTGAACGGAAAAAAAATAAAAGGGAAAGATATTTTAAAAAAATTAGGGCTTAAGCCAATTAAATTGAAATCGAAAGAAGGATTGGCACTATTGAATGGTACGCAGTTTATGAGTTCTTATGGTATCTGGTGTTTACTGCATGCGCAAAGGCTTTCTGTTTGGGCTGATTTAATTGCAGCTTTATCATTAGATGCATTTGACGGACGTGTAGAGCCCTTCGATGAGAAATTACATGTAATCCGTCCGCACAAAGGACAAATTCAAGTAGCCGAGAGAGTGCGAAAAATACTATCAGGTAGCCAGTTGATTAAACAACCTAAAAAAGCTGTTCAGGATCCATATTCATTTCGTTGTGTGCCGCAAGTGCATGGAGCATCACTCGATACAATTGACTATGTAACCGAAATTTTTGAAACAGAGATAAATTCGGTTACAGATAATCCAACCGTATTTGTAGAAGAAGACGAAATAGTATCTGGTGGAAATTTTCATGGTCAGCCACTTGCATTGGGATTAGATTTTTTAGCTATTGCACTGGCAGAAATTGGCAATATATCTGAAAGACGCACCTATCAGCTAATTTCCGGACAACGTGAATTACCGCCATTTTTAGCAAAAAAATCTGGACTAAATTCCGGATTTATGATTCCTCAATATACCGCTGCGTCTATTGTTAGTCAAAACAAGCAACTTTGCGCACCTGCAAGTGTTGATTCTATTGTTTCTTCTAATGGACAAGAAGATCATGTTTCTATGGGTGCAAATGCAGCAACAAAATGTCTGAAAGTAGTGGAGAATTGTTACAAGATATTAGCAATAGAATTGTTTACAGCGGCTCAAGCATTAGAATTCCGGAGACCTTTGAAATCATCTACGATTATTGAGCGGCTCATTAAAGAGTATCGTACAAAGGTAAAATTTATTGAAAAAGATAAATTGATGTATCCTGATATTCATACAACTGTTGATTTTATTAAGATGTATGAGCCGGGAGTTTAAATTTGTATTCATTGTCTTTTTCATCCTTACTTTTTTTTCATCTTTTGCATGCGAATGTCCACCTATTAATACACTAGATATTAATGAAGTTGACAAATACGATGTATTGTTTGAAGGGCAAGTTGTTTATGTTGATTCGTGCGATACAAAAAGCAGTGTGCAGTTTAGAATTGATAAGCTTTTTAAGGGTGTTTCGGATTCGTTAGTCGATATTCAGTTTGATTGTAGTTCCGATTGTCAAATGTCTTTTGCGGTGGGAGAAATCTGGATAATGTATGTGAAATATGCAAAATTCGGAAAACTGAAAGTTGATTTATGTAGTAGAACTCGAAAAAAATTAGATGCCACTGCCGATTATTATACAACAACACACCAATTAACGTTTGTTCAAGAAATTGAAATGCTTACGCAACTGTTAGGGAAAAAGGATGTGATGAAAATAAATAATCCTAATATGGGAAATAGAAATTTAATTATACCAAAGCGTCCTAGTATGTTGCTGATGTTGATTTTTTCAGTTGTTGGAATGGTTGCAATTTATTTTATCATAAAAAAAATTATGTAGGCATTCCAAAAATAATGTTGACTAAACTAACCTACATTTAGTCAAATCGATTTTTTTTTAATACTATAAAAATCCGTTTAATTTCTTTTATCCATAAGTAAATTAATACCGGAAAGACAATAACTGAAAGTTTGTTGTAATCAAAAGCGGTGCTAAAATCAAAATGAATGAGGTGTTGTACGGCTCTGGTCATCCCGCAGCCAATGCATGTTTGGTCAAATAAAAGTACCGACAAGCAAATTGTTTGTCCGTTATCAAAAAACGTGCTTGGCAAATAAAACAACACAAATGGAATACTCAACAGTACAAGAAAATAAAAAATGTAAAAAGAGTATTTCACAAAAAAGATTTTAGTCTGTATAGTTTCCATTTCTAGGTTGAAGACCTCCGGTTAAAAGCATTATGCCATCAATAACCCAACCTATACCACAAAGCCCTGCAGTTAAAAGATATAAAATACCAATACCATAATGACCTAAATAAAATCTATGAATACCAAGCAATCCAAAGAAAAACCAAAATAATACTGTAACTAAAAAACTTTTATTATTACCACCTACATTATTTGTTACATTAACATTAACAATATTAGAACTAGAATTGTTGGGAGAATTATAATCAGAGCTAGGACTAGTAGCAGAGGAAGTAGATGAACTTTCTTGGGAATTCATCACAGTACTTGTGCCGTTAGGATACTTAATCATAAATATCTCTGACTTCAACTTTGTAAAGGTTGGTCCTGTTATATTGTCGCAAGCCTTGTATTTAATTTCGGATTGACCAACTTCTAACACTTTTGCTTTAAACTCTTGACCCGTTTTTAAAATAACAACATCGCACTCATCAACAATTTTAAATCTAGAGTTTTGTTTGGACAAAGCTATCTTACTATTTGATATAGAAGCAACCATGGGGCTTTCATTGGCAGAATGCTTTGTGGTAGCTTCCGGAAACAATGAAATTTCATTTATAGAATTTTGCTTTTCTTTTTGCAAAGCTATTTTGCTATTTATCGGCTTATTTGCTTCCCAATTAACATAATAACCTGACCTGTAAACTCTTTTCTCTATTGTACACGAGTTGATAAGAAGCACTAGTATTGCCGTGCAAAATAAAATTACAATTTTCTTCATTTGACTTGTTTTATAAAATTAACGTACAAAAAAATGATTACTCAAACAGGAAATACAATCCAACAAAAATTAAGATGATTGAAATAGTTGTAAATCCATATAAAATCCAATTATACAAATCCGGAATAGGGTTAAGTATAGATAAAATACAGCTTAAAAAGCCCATAAAAGCCCCAATGCCCAACCAAATAAAACCAACAAACTGCCGTTGCGAATTTTTCGTCTTTTTGTAGTGCGCAATATGCAACTCTATGCTTTCATTATCCATTTCAAGCGCTAACATGCTTTTCTTAATGGCATCCAATTCTAAATTGGTATCAATCCATTTTTTAATAATAGCAGAATCAATTTTAGTAGTTTGAGCTGACATGTAATAAATACTAGTTGTAATTTAGGTTCTTTTTTGGTTTTTTTCAAGAAAAAGGAATATAAAACTGCACTAAAATAGATTAAGTGCTACTTAACTAAATTTTAACTAAGGGTAAATAGTGTGCAGCTCAACTAGTTAAAAATGGTATATTACCTATTGTTACGATATTGTATTACACAGGATCGTACTAATAAACTTTAGAAGCTTGCAATGCATGTATAGTGTATGTTAATCTAAATACAATTCGCAAATGAACAGCTACACCGAAACTTTTGCTTCATGGAATAAAGTAGCAAAACTTTACAATGACAAATTCATGAAGTTGGATATTTATAATTATACATACGATGCATTTTGCACAGAAGTACACGAAGAGAATCCTACGATACTCGAGATTGGTTGTGGTCCAGGAAATATTACTCAATACTTACTAAAGAAGCGCCCCGATTTTATACTAGAAGGAATTGATGTTGCCCCCAATATGATAGAATTAGCTAAATCAAATAACCCGAGTGCGCATTTTAGTGTAATGGATTGTAGAAGTATTAATACTATTAAAAATCAATTTAATGGAATTGTTTGTGGCTTTTGTTTACCTTACTTATCGGAGGAAGATGGCATAAAACTTCTAGAAGATTGTAACCATTTATTGGCAAACAACGGAACCATTTACCTGAGTTTTGTAGAAGGAGATTATGCCCAATCGGGCTTTAAAAAAGGAAGCAGTGGAGATAGAATGTATTTTTATTACCATAATTTAAACCAACTAAAACAATGGTTTTTGCAGGCGGGCTATTCTATTTCCAATATATTTAAAGTAAATTATGAAAAAAATGATGCCGGGTTAGAAGTGCATACAGTGGTAATTGCGAAAAAAACGAAGTAATACGATGCAAAGAAGGAAGGGTTACTAATTAGGTATATTTATCAAGAAAATAAACGTTAGCAAGTAATTACAAATGCTTACAATTAATTACAATTAATTACAATTAGACTTGCGTTTATCTTTTAGTTAGTACCAATTATTCAGACAAAATGAAATTCACATTTTTAATATCGACACTCATTCTTTTTTTTAACATAAGTGCACAGACATCTTTGTTAAAAAAAGGAGAAAAAGCACCTGACTTTGAAGCTGTCGAAATATCCACAAGAGCCGACAAGAAATTAAGTTCAATTAATTCTGACTATTGCTTAGTTGTTTTTTATATGAAATCTTATGACATACTTGGATTAAAAAATGTATACACAGACTATAAGTCAAAGGGACTTAAAATTTATGCGGTATGTATCTGTGACAATTGCGACCCAGAAATCAAACGTTTGGAAGATTTAAAAATTGAATGGACCACAGTTAGACCTTGGGGTAATGCATATACCAAGAAAGGGAATATAAATAAATATTTTATAATATCTCCAAGAGGTCTAAGCAGACCTGTTTATTATTTGCTCGACAAGGAAAAAATTACTCTCTCAGACCGAATTAACAATTATAAAAAACTTGAATTAGAACTTAAGAAAGCAATTAAATAACTGTTACTAACAGCAGCCTTGCAATATGCTGGGCTTTGTGCAAGCTGCAAATGTTTATTAATTCGGTATAAATTTATTTCTAAACATTTGCCTTAATCAATTATGCTTTTAATTTATATTTGTGGTAGCAGACAGTGAAGTGCTTTCTAATCCAGCACATCGCAATGCAGCCAACCGTTAGCGGTAATTTTTAGCCCATGTTGGTGTTATCACCAACATGGAGTTGTTTATTTTGTTTGAAGGTGTTAGATTAAGATTCCATCAGGTTGTTGGTGGATAACGCCAACAAAGGCTAAAAGAGGCCGAACCCTTTTTCGGCAACCTTAAGACAACAATATAACTTTAAACCACGCATCTAAAATCAACTTTTTTTTAGACCGTCTATAATTTGTTTAACGACAGCTTCCTTATCATTTCGTAACTGTTTAGCAAACTGCTTTGCATAAGGATGGACATCATGATATTTCTCACTCCATGAAATAATCTCAACCAAAGCTGGAACCAAATCAATCCCTTTGGGTGTGAGTGTATATAGAATTTTTGCTTTGCTTTCAGGATGCTTTTGTCTAGTAATGATACCACCTGCTTCCAACAACATCAATCTGTCGGCAAGAATATTTGTAGCAATTTTTTCACCACCGTTCAAAAAATCACCATAAGTGTTCATTCCATTAAAAACCATATCACGAACTATCAATAAAGACCATTTATCTCCTAAAATATCCAAAGCGGTGCTAATTGGACAAGCAGAACGATATTCAATTTTTTTCTTCTTCACGACACAAATTTACAAATCCACTTGCATATAACAAGTATTTTGCTTTATATTTGCACTTTCAAATAGCAAGTGAAATTTTAAAACACAAAATTATGAGCAAATTGCAAGCACACAACGAAGCCTTAATCAACTCACCAATAAGTAACGTTTGGGCAATCATTACCGACATTACACTTTTAGACAAAATAAATCCTGGCGTTATAACGGCCACAGGTCGAATGGACAAACAAGGCGAAACACGAACTTGCGAAATGGAGAACAGGGGCAAACGAGGTACAATGACCGAAAAATTAGTTGAACTGGTTCACGAAAAGAAAACCGTTTGGGTTATTGAAAACGATAGCATGGGAATGGGTAAGATGTTGAAAGACCCACGATTTTGCTTCTATCTTGAAAAGATAGACGAGAACCGAACTAAAATCATAAATGAATCATATTACGAGCCCGCAAACCTTTTAGTAAGAATTATGAATGCGTTGATGATGAAAAAAAAGATGAGTGAGATACAAGGAAAAATTCTTTCAAACATTAAAGGTTTAGCAGAAAAATAAATTGATAAGGCAACTATTCACAACGAAATAACAATAAACGCATCGGTTGATAAAATTTGGGAAGCATTGACAAACATTGAACTCCTTGACAAGTACGACCCAACTGTTAAACAATCAACTGCACTTTCAGAAAACAAAAGCGGATTAAATGCAAAAAGAAAAGTATTGATGCTTGATGGCAAAAATTGGTTCGAGGAAAAAGTAACAGTATTCGAACCAAACGAAACATTAACCTATCAATTGACTGACTGTTCTTTTCCAATCGCAGGACTGAAACACAGTTACAGCTTCGAGAAAGTTGGCAGCCAAACAAAAGTGAAACAGGTAATGGAATACACGGTTAAGTTTGGTTTACTGGGCAAGTTTCTTGACAGTTTAATGTTACGCAAACAATCGGACGCAGGAATTAAAAAATTCTTTGCAGGACTTAAATCGTATACGGAAACTCATTAACCCTAAATCATGGCTTACAACGAAAAATTAGCAAATCGCATTCGAGAGCAACTTGAAGACCTTCACAACATTCAAGAGAAAGAAATGATGGGAGGTTTAACCTTTATGTATAATGGCAAAATGTGTGTGGGTATTATTGCAGGCGAAATGATGTGCCGCATAGACCCCGACTTTCACAAAGCAGCGATAGAAAAAACAGGTTGCCGAACAATGGATTTTACAAAGCGACCAATGAAAGGCTATGTAATGGTGGACAACACAGGCATGAAAACCCAGAAAGAATTCGAGTACTGGATAAATCTTTGTTTGGTATTCAATAGCAAAGCCAAGGCATCAAAAAAGAAGAAAAAATAATTTCATTAATCAACTACAAAAATCAACTACCAAAGAGTTGTTTATGTTATTTGAAGGTGTTAATTTAAATTCCATCGGTTCGTTGGTGGATAAGTCGAACAAATGCTCAAATTAACAATTCGAAAAATTATTATAAAAAATATTAAAACTATGAAAAAGTTACAATTCAACGTAAGCATCAATGCACCTGTAACCAAGGTATATGATTTTATGCTTGGCATTAAGAGTAAATCAACTTATGAACAATGGACTTCTATGTTTAACCCGACCTCTACCTATGAAGGGGCTTGGGACAAGGGAAATAAAATTTTATTTATTGGAGTAGATGATAAAGGTGAAAAGGGAGGTATGGTCTCTAAGATAGTTGAAAACATTCCCAACCAATTTGTTTCAATTCAACATTATGGTCTTTTAAAAGCTGACAAGGAAATTACAGAAGGACCAGAAGTGGAAAAATGGGCAAACGGATTTGAAAACTACACCTTCGAAGAAAAGAATGGAACTACAACCGTTATTGTTGACTTAGATACCACTGAAGAATTTTTAGATTATATGAACCAGACCTACCCAAAAGCACTCGATAAGTTGAAAGAATTTTGTGAAAAATGATAATTTCTAGAATATCTTTAGCCCTGTTCGTGTTATCTCCATTATGGAATAATTTGGGTTATTTGAAGCTGTTAGATTAAGATTCCATCAGGTTGTTGGTGGATAACACCAACAACGGCAGAATCTGATGAATATGTAATAGCCTTATCCAATAACCCACAAACAGTAACAATGACACGGTGCTATACTATTATAAACTAACAATTACCTCACAATGAAAATAGAAGTAAATGCACAAGTAGATAAATACCTTATTGATGGTTGCATGCGTTGCAAATACGGTGGAACAGCGCAATGTAAAGTAAACACCTGGAGAGCAGAATTAGAAACACTCCGACAAATTGTTTTGGAATGTGGCTTAAAAGAAGAAATAAAATGGGGTGTTCCGGTGTACACACTCCATGGTAAAAACATTGTAACAGTAGCAGCATTAAAAAACTATGCTTCAATCGGCTTTTTTAAAGGAGTACTTTTAACAGATGTACATAAAATTCTCTCGCAACAAGGCAATCTCCAGTCTGATAGGTTAGTGAAATTTGTGGCTTTAGATGAAATATTAAAGCTACAAGATGTACTAAAATCTTATATACTAGAGGCAATAGCAATTGAAGAGAGTGGGAAAAAAGTTGTATTCAAGAAAAACCCAGAACCTATACCTGATGAGCTTTTACAGGCATTCGACAAAGATTCTAAATTAAAAAATGCTTTTTACGCTTTAACACCGGGAAGACAAAGGGGGTATATCATTTATTTTTCCCAACCCAAACAAGCGCAAACTAGAATAAACAGAATTGAAAAATGCAAACAACAAATTTTAAATGGTATTGGCTTGAATGATAAATAGTGCTGTAAAAAACTATGCAACTATTTACAAATTAACTTACAGTTGCTTTATCAATTTCTTTACGTAAAAGCACAAAGGTATCGTCAATGGTGCCCATTCCGTTTATGGAACGGAATTTATTTTGTTTTTCGTAAAATTGCTTAACTACAAGCGTTTTGGTATTGTATTCCAAAATACGTCTTCTGATGGTAGTTTCGTCTCTATCATCTGCTCTTCCAGACAATTCGCCTCTTAGAAGCAATCTTTTTATAAGCTCTTCATCACTTACTTCTAAGGCAAGCATCATCGTAATAGAAGTTGCTTTATCGTGCAGTAATTTATCTAATGCTTCTGCTTGCGCTGTAGTGCGAGGAAATCCATCAAATATAAACCCCTTGGCATTTTTATTATGCTCTAGTTTAGAGCTAATCATCCCAATCACAATTTCATCCGGCACTAGTTTGCCTTCGTCCATCAATTTTTTAGCCTCAATGCCTAGCTGCGTTCCCGCAGCAAATTCAGACCGCAATAAATCGCCCGTTGATAAATGCAGAAGATTGTATTCATCTATTAACTGCTGCGACTGAGTTCCTTTTCCTGCTCCCGGAGGGCCAAACAAAACAATATTCAACATATCTGACTAACGTTTATTGCTATTTATCATTGTATAAATGTGCTGCAAATTTCTTCCATGTCCATCGTAATCTAACCCATACCCTACCAAAAAACGATTCGGAACTTTAATTCCCACATAATCAATTGGAATATCCTTTTTATAAGCCTCTGTCTTCATCAACAAAGACGCTACTTTTATTTGTTTGGGCTTTACCTTTTTTAATTCTTTAAAAATAGCTTCAATGGTTGTGCCTGTATCAATAATATCTTCTACAATTACCACTACTCTATCTTTAACAGATTCGGTAAATCCTAAATCAAATTTTACCTTACCGGTTGTTTTAGCACCTTTGTAAGAACTTGCTTTTACAAACTCATAAGAGCAATCTGTCTTAATCAATTTAAGAAGGTCGGAACCAAAAAAGAAACCTCCATTAAGAACAACCACAAAAACTGGATTCTTTTTCTTAAGATCCTTATTAATTTTTGAAGCAACGCGCTCAACAGCCATTGTAATTTCAGTTCGTGAAATAATGCGCTCAAAGCGTTTCTTGTTAATCTTAATATCCTCCATAAATAATTTGTCTAATTTAACAATTAACCTGAATTATCAATAAATAAAAATTTAATTTCTTTGGGTAAAAACATTTATTTTGCGAGGTAGATTAGAATGAAAAACAGTATCCTATTTATTACACTTATAAGCTTACAAAAACTAACTACACTTGGTTTTGGGAGCACACTCAATTATAGTGTCGGGGCTCGATCGGCAGCTATGGGCAACTCATCTGTTGTTTTACAAGATAGTTGGAGCGCCCAACACAATCAAGCCGGACTAGCCTATACCAAGGACTATTCTTCGGCACTTTACTACGAAAATCGTTTTTTTATAAAAGAAATTAGCCTAAAGAGCTTAGTTGTGGCTTTACCTATAAAAAAGGCTACCCTCGGCTTATTGGTGACCAACTTTGGCTACAAGCTATACCAAGACAACAAAATTGGGCTATCGTTTGCCAAACTATTAACCAATAATTTTGCGGTTGGTGTACAGTTTGCATACTTAAACACCCGAATAGCCGAAGGATATGGCAGCAAAAGTGCAGTGGCAGGAGAAATTGGGTTTATTGGCAAACCAACCAAAAATTTAACTGTTGGGGCTCATATATTTAATGTAACAAAAGCAGCCTATACTGCACAAGAAAAAATACCAACCACACTTCGCATAGGAATTGGCTATAGTTTCTCTGATAAAGTACAGCTTACAGCCGAAACAGAAAAAAACAATTTGAATAGTGCATTGCTTAAAACCGGTGTCGAATACACTCCTATCAAAGCACTTGCCATACGAGCAGGTGTTGCTAGTGCTCCGAATTACGCATTACTATCCTTAGGTTTTGGCTACAAAATTGGAAATCTACAAACAGACATATCCTCTAATTTCCATCCGGTGCTAGGCATTACATCGCAAATTGGCATTGCATTTTCGGTAAACAAATCGGCAAAAAATGCGGAGGAAAAGTAAATCATTCTTTGCAGTAGTATGTTACACTCTGCTAACCTTTGCAAGTTATGCGCAATCGGACAATCAGCTTATAAACCAAAAGCTTGAAAATATTGCAGAAAACACGAATAGCGAAGATCTAGATTACACACACATTTTAGAGCAAATAGAATACTATAAATTTAATCCGATTAACCTAAACAACACCGGATATGAACCTCTTTCGGAGCTACACTTATTATCCGAAATACAATTAATCAATTTTTTCAATCACATTCGCAAACACGGAAAACTTATTGCTATTCAAGAACTACAAAGTATTGATGGATTTGACCTAACAACTATATATACACTACTCCCGTATGTAACGTTAAAAAACAATACAATTGAATCGTTATCGTTTAAAACAATTCTAAAAGAGGGAAAAAACGAACTAATTATACGCAACTCGAGAGTTTTGGAGAAGCAAAAAGGATTCTCCCCCATCACAGATTCTGCACTAAACGCTAATCCCAACGCACGATACTTGGGTTCTCCGGATAAACTTTTTTTTAGATACAAATTTAACTATGCGAATAAAATCGGAATAAATTTTATTGCAGAAAAAGATGCGGGAGAAGAATTCTTTAGAGGAACTCAAAAAAACGGATTCGATTATTATAGCGCGAACCTATTTCTTAAGAACATTGGAAAAATAAAAGCACTTGTACTGGGCGATTATGTGGTAAACTTTGGTCAAGGACTGGTAATGTGGGCTAACTTAGGATTCTCTAAAACATCTGACGCTTTAAACATCAAACGAAATGCAGTTGGCATCAAACCGTATACTTCTATAAACGAAACTAATTTTTTAAGAGGCGCTGCCATCACTATTCAGACAAATAAAATTAATTACACCTTGTTTGCTTCGCACAAACTAGTAGATGCTACAGCCGGAGACACCTTAGATAATGGAGAACTACAAACTATCACATCGTTGCAAGAAACAGGAATTCATGCTACCGCCAACGAAATAGCCTATCGAAAAAATAGCGCCCAAACAATTGTTGGGGGAAATATGTGTTACACTCACAATCAGCTAAAACTAGGCATTACAGCACTGCATACACAATTTAGTAATCCACTAGCCAGAAATTTACAACCGTATAGCTTATATGAATTTACAGGAAAAGAGTTGTATAATATTGGAGCGGACTACAACTATCTTTGGAAAAACATAAACCTATTTGGAGAAATTGCTTATAGCAATAGTGGTGGAATAGCTACCGTTAATGGACTAATGGCGTCAATCGACTCAAGAGTTTCGGTAAGCTTATTGTATAGAAACTACCAACTAAAATACCAAGCACTACTAAGTAATCCTTTTGGAGAAGGCAGTAATCCATGGAATGAGAAAGGTTTCTACATTGGAACAACGATTAAAATAAATAACGCTACTACCCTTAATGCATATCACGATATTTTTGTGTTTCCGTGGCTACGATATCAGATTGATGCACCTTCCTACGGATACGACCGTTTTATTCAGCTAAACTACGAGCCTACAAAAAAATTTAGCATGTATGCACGATATCGAAAAAGAGATAAATTTAAAAACAGTACTAACAACGAACGTATTGACTTTACATCACTTATAGAGCAAGAAAACTATAGAGTAAACAGTAGTTTTCAAGCAACGCAAAGTATAAAAATACAGCAACGCATAGAACTGCTGCATCTTTTAAACCAAGCCAACAAAAAGGAATATGCATTTATTACCTATTGCGATTTATCAATAAAAAAGCCTAAGGGTAAAATTACATTTACTGCTCGCTATGCACTATTTGACACAGAAAGCTACAACTCACGAATATATGTATTTGAAAATGATGTTCCGGGCTCTTACTCTATACCCGCCTATTACTACAAAGGTTCCAGATTTTATATACTACTGGATTACACTATAAACAAGCATCTTACGCTATGGCTAAGACTTTCCCAAACTATTTATGATAATGTAAATGTTATAAGTGCCGGAAGTTTAAATGAAATTAATGGAAATACACGTACAGATGTAAGAACACAACTATCTTATAAATTTTAGTATAAAGTCTACTCTAAAATAATTTCCCATTTTGGGAACTATTGTGTACATTTGTAAAAAGAAGTTTACTTGAGAGTTATTTCTAAAAAAATATTACGCGACTTTTGGATCAAACATTCCGATTGTAAGGAACAATTAATGGCTTGGTATCAGGAAGCTTCTGAGGCTTACTGGAAAAGCTCAAAGCCAATTAAGGCGGCATACCCTTCGGCTAGCTTTTTAATAAACAATCGGGTGGTATTTAATGTTAAGGGGAATAAGTATCGTCTTATTGTTCGAATAAATTATGATTATGGAATGATTTGGATTCGGTTTATAGGAACACATGCCGAATACGATAGAATAGATGCAACTAAAATTTGACAAAATGACTATTAAACCGATTAAAACACAAAAGGACTATCAAGCTGCTTTGCTACGCTTGGAAGAAATATTTGACGCCAAAAAAGGCTCTAAGTATGGGGATGAATTAGAAATTTTAGCAATACTCATCGAGAAGTACGAAGACGAACATTTTCCAATTGGCTTTCCGGATCCTATTGAAGCTATTAAATTTAGAATGGAACAATTAGGATATAATCAAACTGAACTTGCCAAAGTAGTGGGATTAAAGAGCCGTGTAAGCGAAATTCTAAACAAGAAGAGAAAGCTTACTCTTGAAATGATCCGTCAATTGCACGCTGCTCTGCAAATACCAACCTCCGTGCTCATACGTGCGTATAAGTAGCCCAACATTATATTTACACGGTTTACAAATCGAAGTAAAAAAGCGTTTTGCAAGTATCCACTTGTTGTAATACTATTCTTACAAACTTTACTTAGCATCTAAACTATTTAAAGAATGAATCTCAAGGCCGGTTGCTCTATCATAGAACAAAACTGTTGTGTTGTTTAGTATATTACTATTACTGTTTTTATCCCATACATAATAATAATCAATTCCATATTCTTTTAATTGAATTGTATTTTGAGCAGTACTGAAATCGCTTGACAATTGACCATAATACGGGTTGCTTAAATAAAATGATATTAGTGCAGTGGATGCATACTGATTTCTTTTCTTAGATAATTTTTGTGATGCTACACGCCCTTTCAAATCTGGTCTTTTTTTGAGCGTATCAATAAGTTGAAATAAATTCTTATCTGCTTGATATGTTTCTTGCAGTTTAAGAATAGGGCTTTTTATAGTTTCAGAAAACTCTTCAAGACTTACGGACGTATCCTCTATAAAAATAAGCTGCTTTATTGGTCTTTTTATAACAACAAACAACATTAAACAGAAAATAATGATGCCAATAAATTTACCAAGCTTACTTACACGTATAATTTCCGAGATAAAATAAGTAGTAACTACTATCAACAATAAATTATTTATCCATAAGTATCTAGGTTCGATAATCACAAGCCCATAGCCACAATAAAAAAGAGCAATTGTAAACAAAGTCCCGCCAACTAGAAAACCAATCTTGCTGAATGGCTTTTTTATAAAAAGAAAAAATACAAATAAAGAAACGATTGAAATCATCCCAATCTGCCTTTTGAAATCATTATAATAAATACTCAAAAAATTACGTTTTACAACTAAAAAATAATTCTTAAAAGCTGCTTTAGAACTAAAGGCATCAAACCCTGCCACTTTTATTGATGCAGGATCTTCCCAGGCACACACTGCTGTTTCGTTTGACGGAGGCAATAACAATCCCCTTTCTGTAAATGGATGATGATACTCCTTTCCTTTTATATTCGTAACAATTTCAGGACTTAGGTTGTATGTGGCTGAATAACTAATTGTGAGTTTATTGTATTTGAAACTTAGTAGTAAAATCCAAGCACCACTAATAATAGAGAATACAAATACTGCGAAAAAATACTTCTTTACAACTGCTTTTCGAGCTATAAATTCGGCCTTCTTAAAAAAAGAAAAAAATTGAAACGCAGTAAAATGAACAAGAAAAAATGGAAGACCAAATGATTTAGAAAAATATAACAGGGCTCCTACTACCCCAAAAACGAATGGATTATTACTGTCAACAACACACATTTTTAAATACACCAGCAAAAACAAAAGCATTGTTAAATCGGCTGTCATCGTACTAAAAACATAAGACAAGATTATTGGCACAAAAGCCATTTTTAAGCCTTTCCTAAGCCATTCATTTATTTGTTGTTTTTCTATAAAAAAAAAGGAGTAGTGCAAAATAAACATCCCAATAGTAATTTGAAGCACTCTAAATGAAAAAATTGGATCTGCACCTATCCATAAAAAGGGAACTAAAAGCCAAGAAGTCAAAGGGCCCCAAAAACCATTTAATGCGTTATAAAAATCGCCTTCAACATACTTTTGTGCAATGGTTAAATATTGTAAGGTATCACTGTTGTCAACATAATAGCTTAAAATTGGGAATAACGCAATCGATAAAACAAGATAAATGAAAAGAAGAATAAATTCATAAAACTTTACTTTCCTTAGATCATTAAACATTGAAACATAATTTTCATCAAACCTAAAAAAAAATAACAAATGAAGATGTAAGAGTTCAAATATCCTTTAAATTCTAGGATTATTATATCTTTGCGCCCATCCATGCTATTATCCGCGCCATACAAAAAAAGTTATTATGACATTTTAAAGATAGCATATCCTGTATGCCTCAGCAATCTGGGGCATATTACCGTAGGCATTGTAGATACCGCCATGGTTGGCCAAGTAAGCACTACTGCACAAGCCGGAGTAGCTTTAGCAGGTAGTTTATTTTACATTTTATTAGTATTCGGCATTGGAATTGCATTTGGAGTAACACCTTATGCCGCAGAGGCAGATGCGCAAAACAATCATTCTAAAATAAAGGCTCTACTAAAAAACTCGTTGGTTTTAAATTTTCTGGTAAATATGATATTGGTGCTTATTTTAATAGCATCCTCCCCCTTACTCCGAAAACTTGATCAACCAATGGATGTAGTAGAAATTGCTATTCCATTTTTGGAAATATTAACTATTTCGCTTATTCCGTTAAGTATTTTTTCTGCGTTCAAACAATTTGCTGAAGGTTTATCTGACACCAAAATAGCTATGTTTATTAGTGTTGCAGGCAATGTAGTAAATATCTTCTTAAACTACGTTTTGATATTTGGCAAATGGGGATTTCCGAAAATGGGTGTTTTAGGCTCAGCCTGGGCAAGCCTGTATGCACGAATTATCATGGCAATTGGAATGAGTATGTATATTTTTACAAATAAAAAGTTCAAAGCTTATTCCTCAAATTTCATAAAAGAAAAAACTGATTTTAAAGAAATATACGCATTGTTTAAAGTAGGAGTTGCGTCCGGCCTACAGTGGGTTTTTGAGGTGGGAGCCTTTAGTTGCGCAGTAATTATGGCAGGCTGGCTTGGCACAAAACAACAAGCGGCACATCAAATTGCCGTGAGTATTGCAGCAGCAACTTATATGATAGCAAGCGGTATATCGGCAGGAGTATCCGTAAAAGTTGGAAATGCAGTAGGCGAAAGAAACAAAGAGCATATTAAAATATCCGGGAATAGTGGATTTATATTGGTACTTGCATTTATGTCATTGAGCTGTATTTTGTTGATTGCATGCAAAAACTATTTTCCTCTGTTATTCAGCAAAGACATAGAAGTAATTGAAATGGCAGCGTCTCTTATTGTTATTGCAGGAATTTTCCAGTTGTTTGACGGAGCACAGGTAGTTGGGTTGGGAGCATTGAGAGGACTAAAGGATGCTAAAATACCCACCATTACAACACTTTTTGCCTATTGGATAATAGGACTACCGGTTGGATATTTTTTAGCTTTTACTCTTAATATGGGTGTACAAGGCATTTGGTGGGGACTTTCAGTCGGACTACTTTTTTCTGCAGTTGCACTGTATGCTAGATTTAAGTTTATTGCTAAGTCTATTCATTTGGAATAATCTCCACTCCCACACTTCTCAAATCAATCCAAAAATTTGGATATGATTTTTTTACCACCTCCGGATTTTCAATACGTATAGATCCCATTACAAATACCAAAACAGCAAAAGACATGGCCATTCTATGGTCATCATACACATGAATACTTACAAGTTCAGCTATTTCAGGCTTTCGAGAGTCAATTCGTAATGAATTATCTATTATTCCAACGTTTACATTCAGTTTAATCAATTCGTTTTTAAGTGCTGTTAGTCTGTCGGTTTCCTTATTTCTCAATGTTTGCAATCCATTCAACAAAAACGAATTAGTTGTAAATGCCGCAGTAACACTTACTGTTTGTGCTAAATCAGGACAATTAATAAAATCAAACTCAACTAGATTCGTATCCGACATATGCTTTTGTAAAACTATTTCTTGTAACTCGTAAATTGTATGCACCCCAAAGTGCCTATATATAGATGCAACCGCTGCATCTCCTTGCCAACTGTCTTTCTTTAATCCGACTAGAGTTAGTGTACACTCTTTACAAAGTGCAGCAACAGAATACCAATAAGAAGCCGCAGACCAATCTGATTCTACAGTATAAAAAGAAATATTATTTTCATCTCTATCCAACAAATGAGTTCGGTACTTTCCTGAATTTACAACTAACGTATTCTCTTTTCTCTGCACACGTACACCAAAAAGATTCATCATCTCCGTGGTCATTTTAAAATACGATTCAGATACAATCCCTTCGTTTATAGTAATACTCAAACCATCCTTTAAAGCAGGCGCAATAAGTAATAATGCAGAAATAAACTGACTGCTAATAGCACCCGTAATATTTACAGTACCTCCTTCTAACTTTTTTCCAATAATTTTCAAGGGTGGAAAACCAACAGACTCTAGATATTCGATATCTGCTCCAATTTGTTTTAATGCTTCTACCAAGGGTTTTATTGGCCGCTGGTGCATTCTCGAACTGCCCTTCAAAAACCAAGTACCCTCTGTTATAGAAAGTAATGCAGTTAAAAAACGAAAAGATGTACCGGCATCACCAACATCAACTACATTAGCACTTTTAGCTTTAATTAGCTGCAATGCTTCTTGCAACGACTTGGTATCATTACTCTCAGAAATATTCTTAATTGTAAAATTATCGTTGCAAAGCGCATGTATAATTAGCAGTCTGTTTGATTCACTTTTAGAGGCAGGCAATTGAATTCTGCCAACAACTTTATCTCCTGTATATTTAAGAAGGTAACTCAATCTGCTAAATAATATTCTATAGATTCGCGAATCATCTTAGATGTAATAAAATTGTCAAATGTTGGAGAGCCAATTTCTTTTAGCAATGTAAAATTAATTCTACCATCAACATTTTTTTTATCAAACAAAGTAAGCCTTACAATTCCTTCAATATCCGGTTTTGAAAAACGAACTTTAGTGTATTTTAACAGAATATCTTTTTTCATTGCGTCTACTTGTATCTTAGGAAACCCTAAAATTTTGAAAGACAAATAAGTTTCGCAAATTAATCCAATTGCTATTGCTTCGCCATGCAACAATTGGCGTTTACCTTTATTCATCAACAAAGCCTCAACTGCATGTCCAATGGTATGTCCGTAATTTAAAAATTTACGAATGCCTTTTTCTAACGGATCTTTCTGAGCTATCTTATTTTTATACTCTACCGATTTCTTGATTAATTCTATAAACAAATTATTCTTAGCAACATCTTTAAGAGAAATTTTTTGTGTAGTGCTGAAAAGGCTTTTACTACTTAATAACGCATGCTTTATCATTTCCGCAAAACCAGAGCGAATTTCCCTGTCTGATAATGTTCTCAAAAAATCGGAACCTATAAAAACTGCAATTGGATCGCTCACCAAACCAATCTGATTTTTTGCGCCTCCAAAATCTATACCCACCTTTCCTCCTACCGATGCGTCAACCATACTAAGCAACGTAGTTGGAATATTTATAAAACGAATTCCTCTTTTGTAAGTTGCAGCAACAAAGCCTCCTAAATCTGTTACAACACCACCTCCTATATTTACCAAAACGGTATTCCTATCTGCTTTAAGTTTCAACAAAGAATGCCATAATCGATTAACCGTATTAATTGATTTATGTTTTTCTCCACTTTTAATTGTAAGGACCTGAGCTTTGCTAAGTGTTGAAGAAGAATTTAAAATTGGCTTTAGGCAACATCGAAAAACATTATCATCTGTTAGAAATATAATTTTTTTTACAGGAATTTTGTTGACTCTTATAAAGCTAACAAAAGCAGAATCAATAGAATGACCTATTACTATAGGATACTTGTTATTCTTAACAACAGCTTTAGTTTTTTTGCCAGTTTTCAAAACAAATGAATAATTAACTTAAATTTATAGAGATTTCCATAAATAAGACTAAAATACTTTAAATATATGGTCTCTTTTGAGAATACAGAGATAGCTTTTGCATCAAAAACAACAGGTGCGTTAAACAAAGCATATTGGTTGTTTAAATTAATTGGCAATAGCAACGTTGTAACTGTTGGAAAATCGCTTACTGAGTTTGCATTGAAAATTAATTTCCCTATTAAAACAATTATTAAGGCTACTATTTTTAAACAGTTTGTTGGAGGCGAAACAATAGAGGAATGCGAATCGACCATCAATAAATTGGGGCAATATAACATTGGCGCTATTCTTGACTATTCTGTAGAAGGCAAAGAAAGCGAACAAGATTTTGATAATTGTGCTAAGGAAACACTAGCCACCATTCAAAAAGCAAAAAACAATAAACATATACCTTTCTGCGTTTTTAAAATTACCGGTTTGGCTCGTTTTGCTTTATTGGAAAAAGTAAGTGCAAATAAAACTTTAAGTGAAACAGAAAAAGAAGAATTTGAAAAAGTAAAAAGCAGAATCTATATCATTTGTAAATCTGCTTTTGAAAACAACATTCCAATTTTTATTGATGCAGAAGAAAGTTGGATCCAGCAAGCAATGGACGACTTAGCGGATGAAATGATGGAACAATTTAATAAAACCCGTGTAATAGTTTATAATACATTTCAATTGTATCGCAAAGACAGATTGGACTATTTGAAAAAATCGCACGAAAAAGCTAGAGCAAAAAAATATTTGTTGGGCGCTAAATTAGTTAGAGGTGCTTACATGGAAAAAGAACGCCTTCGCGCTAAAGAGCTTGCATATGCATCGCCTATTAATGATACAAAAACAGACACCGATAATTTGTATGATGCAACATTACGGTATTGCATAGATCATATTTCCTCAATTGCTATTTGTGCCGGCTCACACAACGAAAAAAGTTCGTTATTGCTAGTAGAATTAATGAGTAAAAATAATATTCCGAACAACCACCCCCACATTTATTTCTCTCAGCTATTTGGCATGAGTGATCATATTAGTTTTAATTTGGCTGCCGCAGGATATAACGTTGCAAAATATGTTCCTTATGGCCCGGTAAAGGAAGTATTACCTTATTTAATTAGACGTGCGCAAGAAAACACCTCAGTAAAAGGTCAAACCGGACGAGAGCTTAATTTAATTATCAAAGAGAAAAAAAGAAGAAGCTAATTTTATTGCATTAACAATACTTAACAATTAAATATTTAGCACATAAATTATTTATCCTACTTTTCTATTTAGTGAAAAACACAATCATAATTTATTTGCTTCTTTTACTCGTTGGCTTTAGTCAATTTATACAAAGCCAAACAAACCAAAATACCATAACAGTGGTTGGAAAAGTTGTTGACTATAAATCTAAAGTTCCACCAGAACGAATTATGGTTGTAAACAAAAGAACCTACACCGGAATGATTGTAGGAGCTGATGGAAAATTTACAACCACCATACCTAAAACAGATACACTCATTATTACTGCACTTGGGTATGAACTAAAAAACATATGTTTTAAGGATTCTATTTCAAAGACGAATTACCAAATATTAATTTCGCTCTACCCAAAAACCTATTATGGCAACGAGGTGGTAATACGACCTATAAAACCTATAAAAGAAGTTGAAAAAGAAATTGGAAGCATTTCCTCTACCTATAAGCCATCCTATAGCAACATTGGACGAGACAATGTAATTACCGCACTGTATATGCGCTTTAGCAAATTCGAACAAAGCAAACAGCGTGTGGCTGAATTAGAAGAGCGTGATGCCATGCAAGATGCACTAAAAGAGCTATTGCGAATTTACATCAAAAACGACATTATGTATTTAGATGATAAAGAATTTGATGATTTTATTGAATTTTGCGGTCTAAATATTAACTATGTTCAATCATCTACCATGTACGAGCTAGCAGAATACATAAAGCAACGATACGATATTTATAAAACTCTTATTTTTAGGAGAAAGAAAATCAAATAATTACTTGTCTTTACTATTTCATAAGTATATTTAGCTATGTCAATTATCAACTCTATAGCTTCTTGGGTGCTAAAAAAGCAAATGCACCAAATTGAGCTATTTATGAAGTACCCGAACGAAGTTCAAAACGAATGCCTTCTAAAACTTACACATACTGCACGAAATACGGAATGGGGAAAAAAATATGATTTTAAATCCATACAATCCTATTCAGATTTTAGTTCACGGATTCCGCTACAAGATTATGAATCATTAAAAAATGATATAGAACGGACAAGAAGAGGCGAGCAAAATATTTTATGGCCAACGGAAATAAAATGGTTTGCAAAATCGTCAGGAACCACTAGTGATAAAAGTAAATTCATTCCAGTAAGTCAAGAATCGTTGGAAGAATGCCACTACAAAGGCGGGAAAGATATGGTGGCTCTATTTTGCAATAACCATTCCAATACCGAGTTGTTTACCGGAAAAAATTTGGCACTTGGAGGCAGCCACAAAACAGACAAATATGGCGATTACGAATCTTATCATGGAGATTTGTCTGCCATTGTAATTCAGAACCTGCCGATGTGGGCTGAATTTTTGCGCGCTCCGGATATTACCATTGCACTAATGGACGAGTGGGAAGAAAAACTAGAAAAACTAGCACGCACTACTATGTTTGAAAATGTTACCAGTATTGCCGGTGTTCCTTCTTGGATGCTGGTTTTACTTAAACATATTTTAAAAATAAGTGGTAAAAAAAACATAAAAGAAGTGTGGCCCAATTTGGAAGTGTTTTTTCATGGAGGAATAAATTTCACTCCCTACCGAGAGCAGTTTAAAGAATTATTTGGTAGCAGTAATGTCTCCTTTTTAGAGTTATACAATGCATCGGAAGGTTTTTTTGGAATACAAGACAAATTAAATTCTGAAGAACTTTTGCTCATGCTCGACTATGGAATATTTTACGAATTTATTCCCATGGAATATTTTGAAACAGATTCGAAAAAAACAATTCCACTGAGTGAAGTCGAGCTGAATAAAAACTATGCGATGGTAATATCAAGCACATCGGGTTTGTGGCGGTACATGATTGGCGATACGGTGCAATTCACATCCACATATCCATACCGATTTAAAATTTCCGGACGTACCAAACATTTTATAAATGCCTTTGGAGAAGAAGTAATTATAGACAATGCTGAAAAAGCATTAGCCATTGCATGCGAAAAAACAAATGCCATTATTACAGAATACACAGCAGGACCAATATACATGGACAACTCTACTACAGGTGCACACGAATGGTATATTGAATTTGAAAAACATCCGGACAATTTAAATTACTTTACCGAAATGCTTGACAATGCGCTGAAATCAATCAACTCAGATTACGAAGCAAAACGCTACAATAATATGGCACTAAAAATGCCTACTGTTAAAACTGTGCCAACCAATACATTTCACAATTGGCTAAAATCAAAAAATAAACTGGGCGGACAAAACAAAGTACCTCGCTTATCCAATGACAGAAAGTATTTGGAGGAATTGAATAAATTTACTTGCTAAATAAACTACCAAGTGCTTTACAAAACATATATGAGCAAATCAATTATACTAGTTATATCTACATTCTTACTATTAAGTTTAAAATCCGACAACACATTCCAACTCAAATCTAACTTCAACTATCAAGATATATCGTATTTCGAAGCTGACTATCTAAACAACATTTACTTACTTTCCAACAATATCGTTCAAAAGAGAGATATAAACGGAAACGTAATGAGAACGTTTAATAATAAAAATTTAGGAAATATATTTTCCATTGATGCGAGTAATCCATTAAAAAATTTAATCTTTTATAAAGAATTTAGAACCATTCTTTTTTTAGATAACACACTTACGTTGAATGGAGGGCCCTACTTACTTGATGATAGCGGAATACACCAACCTTTATTAGCATGCAGTTCGTTTAACAATAGCATCTGGGTTTACGACCAACAAAATTTCGAATTAGTGAGATTAAGTGTCGATCTAAAAATAACACACCGGACAGGAAACATTGTTCAACTAACACAAGTAAGAAACATAAATCCAAATTTTATGGTTGAGTATAACAACCTACTTTACTTAAACGACCCGGCACAAGGCATTTTCGTATTCGATATTTTTGGAACATACAAAAAATTAATTCCGATTAAGATTAGCAATCATTTTCAAATAACCGAAGACTATGTGCTTTTTTGCAAAAACGATTCGTTATGGAGCTACAATTTTACATCTTTCGACAAAACATTTTTGACAACAGATACCGCACTTATTAAAGTAAAAAAAACAAAAGACTATTTAATAACATTTAGCAAAAATCAAGCTAAAACATATTACATTAAATAATTGATAAATACCCACTTTACACTCAAAATAAATTCATTCTAATCATTTGCTAAATACCAACCTATTTGTATATTAGATACGATTTACAAACAAGTACTTTTTGATAAAATAACTACTATGCATATTGCAATTGCCGGAAATATTGGTTCAGGAAAAACTACACTTACTACACTTTTATCAAAACATTATAATTGGGTTCCACATTACGAGGATGCTGACGACAATCCATATTTAAATGATTTTTACGAAGACATGCAACGTTGGTCTTTCAACTTGCAAGTGTACTTCCTGAATAGCCGTATTCAGCAATTATTAGAGTTCCGAAAGAAAAAACAAACCATCATCCAGGATAGAACTATTTACGAAGATGCATACATATTTGCTCCTAATCTTCATTCCATGGGTTTAATGACTACACGTGATTTTGAAAGTTACTTTGCCCTTTTTAAAGTAATGGAGCATTTTATTAAACCACCGGATTTATTGGTTTATTTACGTGCATCAGTTCCAACATTGGTTTCTCAAATTCAAAAAAGAGGGCGCGATTATGAAAACGCCATTCGTTTAGACTACTTAAAACGTTTAAATGAACGTTATGAGGCTTGGATTACGACCTACGACCAAGGAAAGTTGTTGATAATTGATGTTGATGACAATAAATTTTCGGAGAAAAAAGAAGATTTAGGTAAAGTAATTCAAAAAATTGACGGAGAAATTAACGGTCTCTTCTAATTCACAAATCACTTACTTAACTTTTTCAATATTTTTCTTGCCCTTGATTTGAATCCAGGCGAAGAATATGGATATTGTTTCTCCACCTCCCATTTTAACTCATTTACAATTTCCGGTATCCTTGAAGATATATTCGCTAGAACAGTCATAGAATACACTTTAACAGCAATAGGTTCGGAATTTGACTGCAAAAAACCAAAGCAGATATTAATTACCCTTCCTAACAATTCTTCAGGAATAGTTGCAAACTGAAATATTCGAACTGTATTTCGCTTCACAGCATCATGGACATTTTTGTTTTCCAGATTCAATACCATACGCTCTAAATAGCTATCGACTAAATGTGGGTGAGCGTCAAAACAGTGGCTAACAATCCAAGATGCGTACTGACTTAATTTATAATCATCACCAAAAAACAACTTCATTAAATGGCTAAACTTAGTTTTGTCCGAACCAATATAATTTGCAATTCGCAATGTATTTGCTTTTGAATACTCACTCAAAAGCTCCTTACGAAAATCCATTAAATTTTATCTGTTTTATTCAACGACATATATGTATTAAATATATCTCTCGATCTTAGATACCCAACAAATTGCTTATTGTCTGCAACCGGAATTTTATCGTAATCATGCTGCATCATCGTTTTTAAACCCGCGCTCAATTTCTCCGTAACATCTAATGCTACGATATTTTTATCTATAAAGTTGTTGATTGTTACAGTTTCATTCTTTAGAACTTCAGCTGCTACATTTACCTTTCGTAAAGAAATCATTCCCGCAAATTCATTGGAGTTTGTAACTACTACAAAATCACTGGCTGCAATTTTCACAGACATATCTAATAGACTTGACAACAAATCTGAATCCTTTACAACTGCAATATTTCTGAGCTCGTCTTTCTTATTGCTAAAATAAATTTTCTCTAAAACATCCAATCGCATATCCCAAAAATGAGCGGGACTTGCAAAACGATTCGGCAACTGATTTTTATATATCGATATCTTTTTAGATAAGATAAACGTAAAAATAGATACAATAATCAAGGGAGGAAGAAGAACATAAGTACCTGTCATCTCGCACACCATTATGATACCTGCAATTGGAGCATTAGCTACTCCTGCATAAAAAGCGCCCATTCCAACTACTACATACGAAGAAAAAGAAACCGTATTGTCATCAAAAAAAAGTTGAGCCAATGTACCTACACAGGCACCAAGCATAGCTCCAATAAACAAAGATGGGCCAAAAATTCCTGCTGCTCCACCTGTACCGATTGTAAGTGTAGTTGCTACAATCTTTAAAAGAGCAATCAACAAAAATGCTATTGCTATTGCGAACTGAGCATTCCCCATAAACACCGGCTTTTTACCTCCTGCTACAGCCAACATAAAATCTTGCCCGGTACCTGATATTTCAAAAAAGAGTAGCGAAAGTACTCCTACCAATAAACCTCCTATTGCCGGCTTTAATGCAGGATGAAGATTAAATTTCATAAAATATTTAGGAGTGTCATTAAATCCCTTTATAAACAAATACCCAAATGGATAACACATTATTCCCAACAACAAATAAAATGGCAATTCGGAAAAGTGAAAATGGTAGTTTGCAATAATATTCATAAAATGAGAGGACCCTGCAAACCAAGTGTAAACAATATAAGCAGTAACTGATGAGATAAAACAAGGAATTAAAGCATCTGCCTCAATATCTTCTTTATATACCATTTCGGCTGCTGTTAATGCTCCACCTAATGGCGATTTAAACACACTGCCCAATCCGGCTGCTGTTCCAGCCAATAACAAAGTTCTTCTGGCTCTAGCACCTGTATTTACAATTTTGGAAACTATAGCCCCAATTCCTGCTCCAATAAAAGCAATTGGCCCTTCCTTTCCTCCGCTTCCTCCGGAGGAAAGTGTAAATATGGTAGTTATCGATTTATAAAACGGAGCCTTTGTTTCAATTACACCCTCGTTTTGATGAAATGCATATATCATCTGATCGACTCCGGTACCGGCAGATGACTTAGAAAATTTATTTGTTATAATTCCGGTAATGAGCCCTCCAACAGAAGGAATCAAAACTATTAAAAGGGCTGTTACAACATCAATGTCAGTACGAAAAGATTGCGTTGCTATATCCGAATCGAAGTTGTACTTATGTAGCTTATAAACAAAGTGGGTGGCCTGTTCCAACAACCAAACAAAGCCAATAGCAAATAATCCGGTAACAACTCCAATTAAAATAGAGAGTACATATATATTATTGGCATTCTTCGTTTTGAAAAACATACGTGCAAATATATAGTAGAATTACTTATAAAATACTTTAAATAAAAATGGTCGAGCTACATGAACTCGACCAAAGGTTAACTAAAAAAATAAAATTGTAGATTGCAATTTAGGATAAATGTTACTACAAAA
The DNA here is from genome assembly GCA_017303975.1 of Bacteroidota bacterium. Classification (NCBI taxonomy): domain Bacteria; kingdom Pseudomonadati; phylum Bacteroidota; species Bacteroidota bacterium. Next base: position 46,768 of record JAFLBG010000006.1, on the reverse strand, counting down.
AATTGACTTAAGTCAATTTTTTAGAAAATTAAATAAGATACTTTACTTCATAATGAGTTTATCAATAGAAAAATATTACTTCAAACCTATTTCTATAATTGAAGGTCTCTCCCCTGAGCATGCTAATTTTTTAATTAGAAAAATGCAGCGACTAGAAATTAAGAAAGGGAAAATATTGTTTAAGGAAGGAGCATACCCTAGAGGGGTATTTATTCTTAGAAAAGGGAAGGTTAAAATTTTCCAGACAAATAAAGAAGGAAAAGAGCAAATTATGTATTTCTATAAAAAAGGTGAAGTATTTGGATACAGGCCTATTTTAAGCAACGAAACAAATCCGGTTTCTGCTCAAACGTTAGAAGACTGTGTAGTTTCCTTTATCCCCAAAAATTCATTTATACAAATCCTAAACTCTTCTGTTTTCCTATCAAATAAATTACTAGCAAATTTGGCGTTTGAATTTACAGTTTGGGTTAACAAAGTTTCCGTATTCACTCAGCAGCCTGTAAAAGAAAGAGTTGCCTTATCTTTACTAATACTGGAAGAAAAGTATCGACTAGAAAATTCTAGCAAACTAGCGACAATTAATCTTTCTAGAGATGATATTGCAAGTTATGTAGGCACTGCCAAAGAAACTTTAGTGAGGGTTTTAAAGGAATTCAAAGAAAAAAAATATATTGAAAGCAAAGGCAGAAGAATTACAATACTCAGCTTAAAAGGCCTAGAAAAGATTATTAATTGACTTATGTCAATGCACCCGCAAGAAACATGAAGTACTTTTATTAAAAAAGTACAATCATGATAAGTATAATAATTCCTGCCTACAATGAATCCAGTACAATAAGACAAGTAATTGAATTTGCCGCCTCATTTATAAATGTTACTGAGGTTATTGTTATAGACGACAACTCGCAAGACAACACTTTTGAAATTGCCTCTCTTACAAGTGCCACTGTAATTAAAAGTAAAAAACAAGGCAAAGGCACCTCTATGCAAGAAGGATTAGCTATTTCAAAAAATGAAATTATTATATTCTTAGATGCCGATATATACCCCTACCCTTGTAACACAATACAAGACTTATCTGAACCGATTATTTCGAACGAATTTGATTTCGTGAAAGGTACGTTTAACAGGCAAATGGGCAGAGTCACTGAACTTGTAGCCAAACCCCTACTAAGTCTATTTTTCCCAGAACTCAGTAATTTTAAACAACCACTTAGTGGAATTATAGCTGGAAAAAAAAGTTTTTTTTCACAAGTAACTTTCGAGGATGACTATGGTGTAGATATTGGAATTCTAATTGACTTATATACAATTAAAGCACGTATTACAGAAATTCATATTGGAGATATTGAAAACAAAATGAAGCCATGGAACGAACTTGGAAAAATGTCTAAAGAAGTTTCAAAATCAATAATAAAACGAGCGGTAAATAATAAAAGTACCTATTTCAATTTAGACGAAATGGAATCAATAAATATTATTAGAGGACAAATGGAAAGGGCTATTCAAGAGAGCCTACTTGGTTTAAAAAAAATGCTAATCCTAGATATGGATGGCACAATTTTAAACGGTCGATTCATTGATACAATTGCAAAGAAATTAAATTTTTACACTCAGCTTATTAATATAAGAAGTATTAATCATGACGATTTAATTTTAAAAAAATCCATAGCACAATTATTAAAAGGTTTATCTAAAACACAATTATTATCGGTTGCAGATACCATTCCACTAAATGATGATATTATTGAAACAATTAATCAACTAAAAAAAAGAGGATATATAATCGGTATAATATCTGATAGCTATGACCTGATTACAAACTTTATAAAAAACAAAATTGGAGCAGACTTTTCTTTGGCTTTAGAGTTAGAATTAGCTAATGGTTTGGCTACAGGAGAAATAAAAATCCCATCTTTCTTTATCAAAAACGAATCGAGCAAATGCAATCACAATAGTTGCAAGAGCAATGCGTTATTTCATATTTGCAATAAATACAATGTATCAATATCAAACGTAATTGCAGTTGGAGATGGAGAAAATGATATGTGTATGATTAAGTTTGCGGGTATTGGAGTTTCCTATTGCACAAAAAATGAATTAGTTATCCAAAACGCAGACGTAATCTTGAAAACGTCTTCATTTTACCAACTTTTAGAGTGTGCTCATTAAAATAAATCTTCGAACTTATTAAAATTCCTAAAAACGAATTCCTATAATTAACACATCATCTACCTGTTCTTGATTACCCTGCCAATTAAGAAATTCTGTCAATAAAATTTCTTTTTGTTGCTGCATGGATTTAGATTGAATTGAAAGCAGCAGTTTTTTTAGCGTTCCGTATTTGTACTTTTTACCCAATGGTCCGCCAAACTGATCTGCAAACCCATCGGAAAATATATAAATGGTATCACCTTTCTGCAAACTTATATTATTATTAGTAAACTGCTTTTGTTCTCCTAAACTTAAAGTACCTATTGGAAATTTATCTGCTTTTATCTCTACAAAATCTGCGCTGTTTGTAACCATCCATAATGGATTATATGCTCCGGCAAATTGCAATTCATTCGTCTTTTTATTATACGAACAAAGCGTTATATCCATACCATCTTTAACCTGATCGTCTCTACTTGATTGACGTAACGTATCACTGACACTCTTATTCAGCGCATCTAAAATTTCTGAAGGTTTCAACAACTCGTTCTCGCCCACCAATTTATCTAACAAGTTATGACCGACAATACTCATAAATGCACCTGGTACTCCATGACCAGTACAATCTACAGCTGCAAAAAAAACACAATCATCTTTTTCATAAATCCAATAAAAATCGCCACTTACAATATCTTTGGGCTTATATAAAATAAAGGCTTCCGGCAGCGCGCTACTAACCAAACTATCAGGAGGCAATATGGCATCTTGAATACGTTTTGCATAACGAATACTTGCCGTAATATCTTTATTTTTTTCGTCTAGCTCTTTATTTTTTAAAACAACTTCTGCAGTTCTCTCTTGTACCTTTTTTTCTAGGTCCAAATTTTTCTTACGCAATCTTCGACTGTTTAATTTCAAAACAGTTGGATAGGAAATAATTATAACTAGAGAGATTGTTCCTAAAAACCACCATGTTTCCCAAAAAGGAGGTTCAATGGTAATATGTATTTTCCTTATATCCGAAAACAATCCATCTGCATTTAGCACTTTAATGTTCAATACATATTTTCCGGGATTATGAATAAGTGGCTGAAAATGGGTTGGTGTAGGTATGGTATGCCATGATGTATCTTCATTCCCCTCAATCTGAATAAAGTAAGAAAGCTTGTCTGGATTAGAATAACAAATGCCCTGAACATTAATAGCAATGTTATCTTCGTTATGCGACAGAAGATACTGACTAGATATAGCTCTTGAAGAATCATTTACCAAAAAATCATTTACAACAATTGTTGGGGCAACTAAGCCCTTTTTAAAATACTCAGGGTTAAAACTCATTAAACCATCTACAGTGCCAATAAATATTTGTGCGGAATTTTCAACTAACGCATTAGGACTTACCTCTATACCAGTTAATCCATCTGATTGCCCAAATGACCTTACCCTATTGGTAATCACATCTAATACATCAAGGCCTTTATTGGTCCCTATGTAAATTTTTTCGTTATAGGATACAAGCGCTACAATGTTATCCGAAAGCAAACCATCTTTAGCTTTTAAACTTTTTACATTAGATTCATTTTCAACTCTAAATAGTCCATTGTTTTGTGTTCCTATCCATATAATACAATTACTATCTTCTGTAATGCATGTAGGATCTGTATTTTCAAACTTCTTACTTACAATAAATTTACGTCCTTCAAAGTAGCACAACCCTTTACCTTTGCACGCAACCCAAAGCTTTCCTTTTTTATCGAAATAAATAAACTTAATATCATTACCTGGAATACCGTCTGTAACTCTATAATTCTGTAATGTATTGGTTTTAAAATTATATTTTATAACACCCTCATTAGTACCTAACCACAAATTTCGTTCTCTATCAAAATCAAATGAGGTTGCTATTAAATCTTTCAAATCAGATGAAATAGCTCCATAACTGATTACTTTATTTGTTTTAAGGTCATATGATTTTAAATCATTACTAAATAAAATCCATAATAAATTTTCATAGACTTTAAGTGCAACAATACTATTGCCTGTAGGATTAAGAAATCTAAGAGGTACAACCGAATCATTTCTCGTGTTTAGCTCATAAACATCAGCTGTAGTAGAAACCCAAATAGTAGATCCTGTATCACAAGTAATCGATTTAATAGGTTTTTGCTGAACCGAAGGCACTAATGCATGACCCAAAAAATAATCACCTTTAAAAATAGTTAGTCCTTGTCCTAAAATACCACTGAATATATTACCTTCTCTATCTTCATTAAAACAATACACCTTATTATCAGGCAGCCCATTTGAGGAGTTAAAATAAGTAGTCTTATTATTTCTTATTCGCATTGCGCCTTTTCCCCAAGCTGAAACCCATACATCATTATTCTTAGCAACATAAATTGAACTAACCCACGAAGGAGTTGCGAAATAAGAAAACTCTTGTTTATCTACAGAATACTTAACTAAAATAGATGCTGAAGTAGAATAATATCCAATAAATAAATTATTTTGATTATCAATTGTTATTTGCGATGGATAAAGCATAGGCAACTCAGAACTTGTAAATGCATCAAACTTGCTTGCACCTCTCAATTTATATTTTACTCCATACTCGGTTACAAACCACAAAGTATGCTGCTTATCCTGAACCATGGAAGATATTTTTGAACCCAAACCATCGTTACTGGAATACATTGTATAATTAGAAGAATTGTAAATATCTTCAAACACATTGTTGCAAACTATAATCCCCTTTGATGCAAGAGAAATCCATATTTTACCATCTGCATCCTCATACAAGAACAAAATTTTAGCATTGGAAACACTTGGCAATTTTAGTGGCTTGAACTGGCCATTTTCGAAAACTGTTACACCTCCCGATTCATGCGCTATCCAAGCCCTACCTTTTTTGTCAGTAATAATATCCGCAATACTATTATTAAACAGCCCATCTTCCGTAGAAAAATTTTTGAATCTTACACCATCAAACTTTGAGAGCCCACTTTCTGTTCCAAGCCAAGCATATCCTAACGAATCAAACTCAATACATTTTACATTAGACTGGATTAAACCATCTTTTACATTGTAATTCTTGAAAAAATAGGACTGTCCGGGTAGATTAGAAACTACCAATAACCCAATAATGAGAACATAATTACAAAGAATTTTCATTCTATTTTTTTATAAAGAAGTAGGTTCCGCCTTCATCATCTACATCTTTAATTTTACCAAATTTGGGCTCTTGTCGGCCTGTTTGCTGAAATACTTCTTTTATTTTTTTGGCTATTCTATCGATAGAAATACAAGCATCTGAATTGTTATTTAACGAATTAGTAAAAACTTTTGTAAACTGAGAATTGTCAGCGGCAAGCTCGAAACCAGCAGATGTAAGCACTTGAGCCGACTTGAATTTTGTATCGCCTTTATCATCACATCTTTTCTCTTCTTTTGCATCTCCTCTCATGGCAAGCACAAAGGTTGGTCCCGACTCGCAGGCATCGGTAATTACCAATTTGTGCGTAACAGTTGAGTAGGATTGCATCGCTGTTTTCACATTACCTATATTGTAATAAGTAAACTCATCGTCAACTTTTGCATCCACCGGAATCCAGTACCCTGTTTGGCTTACAAACTTGCCATGACCTGCGTACCAAACTAACAAAGAATTTACATTATTGCTTCTTACCAAATCTCTCAACTCAATAGAAAAAAACTTTTCCAACTGTGTTTTAGTCATGTCCTTCTTGTGAATAATTTTACTAACCTTATAATTTGCCAACGAAGATTTCATAAGAGTAACATCTTTTTCCGGACCTTCTAAACTAACAAACGATTCGTACTTGCTATTCTCGATAAACACAACCCATGTAGTGCCCATAGGATTATCGGCTAAGGCATTAGCTCCCTCTCTATTTAATTTATATTGCTCCACTGTTGTGTTTCCATAAATATCTTTTGCCATAACGGTAAAATTATTTTTATTCGCAATATTAATTTTAGTAGAAAAAACAGGATCTATTCCTTGCAATGGAAAACTAGCAGCAATTCCATCTACAACAATTGATTCGATGGGGCTTTCGTCTTTTACTCTACCCTCTATATACAAATCGGAGTTTGTATTATCTAAAAACACTTCATTATCAAAAGAAGAATAAGGCGCAATAAGTGCAATTGCCGGTTTGTTAATCTCTGTTAGCTGCACCGAATAAACTATTTTTTGCTTATTTCCATAAACATCCTCAGCCTCTACAACAAGTTCCTTCATGCAGGATTCGGCTTTTAAAAGTATTTCAAATTGCGCATTTACAGTATCGCTAACATACTCCGGCTTTATAGAATTTACCAAAATACTTCTTATTGGACTTGCATCTTTAACAGTACCTTTTAAAGTAAACTCTGTTAAATTAGATGCAATTTTTATATTTCTACCTTCGCAACGAGGCGATATTATTGCGATATCAGGTTTCTCTGTTTCTCTGTTAAATTCGAACAATTTATTCTTCACTTCTTTCATTAATGCTACAGCACCTTCATTGTTGGGCGATAGCAGCTTAATTCTTTCGTAATCTTTCACTGCCTCTTTTAACGCACCTATTTGTTCGAAACAATGTGCTCTATTAAAATAGGCTTGCATATTACTATTATCAATATTTATACATTTTGAATAATCGTTTATAGCGCTTTGATACTGCCCCTGCTTTATATAGTAATCGGCACGAAGCAAGTACGCAGGAATATTATTGGTAGTAGATACAATCACTTTTGTTATATCATTTACCGCACTGCTGTAATCCCCCTTTGATGCGTATACACTACTTCTAGCCCATAAAATTTCATTGTTGGAAGGATTCTTGGTAAGACCTTCGTCACAAAACTTAAGCGCTTCGTCTTTCTTGTTTAGTTTTACTTGCACATTGGCTAAACCTACGTATGCCATTACCAATTTAGAATCATAGTATTTTGCATTCTTATATTCTTTTTCTGCTTCGGGGTAGCTTTTTAAACTATCTAATGTAAGTGCATGATAAAAATACGTGCTTCCTGCTTTTTTTATTTCAAGCGCTTTTTCTGAATACTTTAATGCATCCAAATACTTTTTTTGTTTGTGTAAAACCTGAATAATAATTAATGTTGCTTCCAAATAATCATCATCCAAAGCAAGTGCTTGCTTTGTTGATTGCTCTGCGTAAGCAAGGCTATTGAGCTCAAAATACAGCTTGCCCATTTTGTAATAATATTCTTTTTTCTTGGGATCAAAACCAACTAAAACTTTGTAATCCTCGATTGCTTTTGTTCTCTCTCCCAACATTTCGTAACAAAAAGCTCTTTCAGGATATGCTTTTTCGTAAGTAGGATCTAACTTTATAGCTTGAGAATAACTTTCCGCTGCATCCTTATAGTTTTTCAGCTCTTGAAACTTTTCTCCGCTAGAAAAATATTTTTTAGGCGTTTGAGCATAAATACAGTTTAGTACTGTAAAACAGATAAAAAATAATAGTTGCTTTTGCATGAAAGATTTAACTTATTTAAAAGCAAATTTAAACTTTTTGAGCTATTTTTATTGATTGTTAAATAATTAGCTAAAATATAGTTTTGATAACCTTAGATTTTAATAATAAGACTGAACCCACAAAGGGAAAGATAATTATTTCAGAACCCTTTTTAGATGACCAATTTTTTAAGCGGTCGGTTGTTTTGCTTGTAGAACATAACGAGCTGGGCACTACCGGATTTATATTAAACAAAGCATTGGATGTAAAACTACATGAGCTAGTGCCAGAACTACCTTATTATGAGGGTAATGTATTTTATGGCGGTCCGGTAAACAAAGATCAATTATTTTTTATTCATACTCTAAAAAGCATTAAAGATAGCCTGACTATTAGAAAAGGGCTTTATTGGGGTGGAGATTTTGAACAGGTAAAAGAATTAATGCAACAAGGAAAACTATCGGATACCAACATTCGTTTTTTTATTGGATACTCCGGATGGGACTTTAAACAGCTAGAAAAAGAGATAGAACAAAAATCGTGGATTGTATCTGACGAAAAAAACACGGTTCTTTTTAATGAAAACTTCTTTAATCTTTGGACAATCTGCTTAAAATCAATGGGTAAGGAATATGCTATTATGACTACATTTCCGGAAAATCCGGAACTTAATTAGGCAGGGCATGCAACTTTGCAGCTATTTTTTTCATCTATAAATACAAAAACGAATATAAAGACATGAAATTAGTAAGGCTAATCCTATTTTTACTTTTTATTGGTAATGCAGTAAACGCACAGTTAATAGTAGATAATACCACTTATAATCCAAATACTCAAGCACAACTTACCCAACTTATACAAAAGTATTTGCTCGGTAGCGGAGTTTCAATATCCAATTTAACATATGTAGGCAATGCGTCTCAATTAGGCTATTTTTTACAAAACAATTCGAATATTGGCCTTGATAGTGGCTTAATAATGGCAAGTGGTGATGTATTAAATGCCGTTGGTCCAAACAATTCAAGTTCTACCTCTACTTCATACGCGAGACCCGGAGAAACAGATTTGAATACAATTGCGAGCCCAAACCTAACCGAAGATGCAGTTAAAATCGAATTTGATTTTATCCCCAATTCAGATACACTTCGATTTGAGTATGTTTTTGCTTCAGAAGAATATATGGAATATGCTAATAGTTCATACAATGATGCTTTTGGTTTTTTCCTTAGTGGGCCTGGGATAAGTGGCCCGTATTCAAACAGCGCAGTAAATATTGCGTTATTACCTAACACAAACACTCCAGTAACCATAAACAATGTTAATTTGATCAATAATCCAACTTACTATTTTGATAATGGCGATGGAGGTGGCACCGGAACTGCACCTGACGGACAAACAGTTCAATACGATGGATTTACAATACCACTTACAGCAATTGCAGTAGTGCAGTGCGGACAAACTTATCATATAAAATTAGCTTTAGCAGATGTTGGAGATGACTCATACGATTCAGGAGTATTTCTTAAAGCAGGAAGTTTTGGAATTTCTTCGGGAGTTAGTTTAAATACAACCAATGTTACGTGTAATGGTGATGGAGATGGGTCTGCAACGTTTACCGTGTTGGGTTCAGGATCTTTTTCATATAATTGGAGTACAGGTTCAACTTCCAATTCAATTACCAACTTGAACGGAGGACTCTATACTGTAACTGTTAGTGGCAATAATTGTGTTACTACACTTTCTGTCAATATTATTGAGCCTTCAGCATTAACAATAAATTCCTTTTCATCAATATCACCTAATTGTAATATAAATAATTGGTTAATAATACCTTCTGTTGCAGGTGGAACAGGAGCGTACAGTTACAACTGGGCTCCCGGAGGGCAAACAACCTCAACTATTTCCGGAGCTACGCCTGGTGTTTATTCGCTTACTGTAAATGACGCAAACAACTGTACTAGTTCTTTAACTACTACTTTTGCCCCTACTCCAATCATACCGGATACAGTGAATATAGCAACTACAACTCATGTTTTATGTAATAATGGCAATAATGGTTCTATCACAACAACCGTAACCGGTAATAACTTACCACATAATTATACTTGGAGTAATGGCTCTACCACCACCAATATCAACAATCTAATATCAGGTACATACACAGTAACATTGAAAGACGCTAATAATTGTATTTCCACTGCAACAACAACAATAACACAACCAACTGCTGTTTCAACATTACTAAGTTCTATTTCTAATGATTGTAGTGGTGCAAATTGGCAAATTACAGCTTCTACTTCTGGCGGAACTCCCGGTTATCAATACCTTTGGAGCAATGGAGGTACAAACACATCAATATCTCCCGTATCGCAAGGGGTTTACACGATTACTGTTACTGATGCTAATGGCTGTAAAAAATCTACATCAACTGTTATAACAAATACACTTAATACAATTGTTGCTGTCGTTTCTACATCCGCCACATCAGCAGATACAATTTGCCCGAATACACCCATTCTATTTTACTCAAGTGGTAATTTCTCAAGTAATGCTATCCTAAATTGGTCATTTGATGGAGGCACTATTTTGGACGGACAGGGAGCCGGGCCTTATTTAATAAGTTGGACAACTGCTGGAGAAAAAACAGTTTCACTATTTGTACAATCTGCCACAAACCCTTGCGACACAGCAACATCTAAAACAATTGTAATTATTGACGAATGCCCTGTAACACCTATAAATGTTGTAACTCCCAATGGAGACAACAAAAATGACTTACTTAAATTTCCTAATTTGTTAAGCCATTCTAATAGCTCATTAGAAGTTTACAGTCGTTGGGGAAAAATGGTTTACGCAAATAATGATTATAAAAACGATTGGAATTTAAATGAAATTTCGGATGGAACTTACTTCTATATTTTAAATGTATCTAACGGTCAACAATTGCAAGGATTCTTTACAGTAATTGGCAAAAAATAACTAATTAGCAATGAATAAAACATTAACCTTAAAAAAGAGAGTATTAATTCTGCATAGTGCTTTATCATTAATATGCTCTATTAGCTTTTCTCAGCTATATGTAAATAATACCACTTACAAACCAACAGTTCAAACTCAACTTACAAATTTGGTTCAGAAATATTTATTGGGACCGGGAGTAACAGTTAGTAATTTAACCTTTAGTGGAGATAGTGCTCAAATTGGCTATTTTTTACAAAAAAACTCTAACATTGGACTTGATAGTGGATTGGTAATGGCAAGTGGAGATGTATTAAATGCAATTGGCCCTAATAATACTAGCTCAGAAACCTCTTCCTACTGGAATTTTTTCTCTCCACCAAATGGAGATAGTGATTTAGATTCTGTAAGCGGAAATACAACCTATGATGCAGCAATACTAGAGTTCGACTTTATTCCCAATGCCGATACATTGCGCTTTGAATACGTATTTGGCTCTGAGGAATACATGGAGTTTGCTTTTGGCAGTGTTAACGATGGTTTTGGCTTTTTTATTAGTGGGCCAGGAATTACAGGAAACTATTCAAATAACTCGAAAAATATTGCGTTGGTACCTAATACCACCACCGAGATTACGATCAATGATTTAAACCTACTTTCCAATTCTCAATACTATTTTGACAATGGTGATGGCCAAGGCTTTGGCACAGCTCCGGATGGACAAACAGTTCAGTATGATGGCTTTACCGTTCCTCTTTCTGCCATTGTAGGTGTAGAATGTGGACAAACATACCACATAAAACTTGCAATTGCCGATGCTGGTGATGACAGTTACGACTCAGGCGTGTTTTTGCGTGCAGGAAGTTTCTCTTCTGCAGGTGGTTTAACATTAGCCACAGACGCAAATTTAGCGGATACCATTTGCCCAAATAACGATGTACAAATAAGCGCTACTGGCTCTATACCTTCTACCGCCACAATAATTTGGGATTTTAATGGTGCTGCTAGTATTACCGGTTCGGGATTAGGGCCATACACACTTAATTGGTCTGAACCGGGATTGAAAAATATAAGCGTAAGTGTACAATCAGGCACTGGCGTATGCGATTCTGTTACAAATACCGTACAAATAACAATAGACGAATGCCCTGTAACACCTATAAATGTTGTTACTCCGAATGGAGATAAGCTGAATGACTTGCTTAAATTTCCTAATCTATTGAACTATGCAAATAGCTCGATAGAGGTTTATAACCGTTGGGGAAACAAGGTTTTTGAAAACAGCAATTATAAAAACGATTGGAATTTGAATGAAGTTCCCGATGGAACATACTATTACATTTTAAATGTGTCTAACGGTCAACAATTGCAAGGATTTTTTACCGTAATTGGCAAAAAATAAAAGCTACTTGTAGTTTTTTACAAATTTATCAATCTTGGCTATTACAGCATTATTGGGACTTTGTAAAGGTAAACGCAAATAATTTTTGCCAATTCCTAATCTTACCAATGCTTCTTTAATTCCACCCGGACTTCCATCTGCAAAAAGCAAATCGATAAATTCGGTTAGTTTGTAGTGTAGCTTTCTTGCTTTCACAAAATCTCCTTTTAAAGATAATCGTACCATATCCGAAAAATCTTTTGGATACGCATTTGCAACAACGGAAATAACCCCATCTCCACCACAAGCAATTACAGGCAAGGTAAGTGCATCATCGCCTGAAATTACCAAAAAATTAGTAGGCTTATCGCGAATAATTTTCATGTGCTGCTGCTCCAAATTAGCCGAAGCCTCCTTAATTCCAATAATATTTTTAAAATCATTGGCTAAACGCAACGTAGTTTCCGCAGCAATGTTAGACCCCGTTCTACCCGGAACATTGTAAAGTATGATAGGCATTAATGTAGATTGGGCAATAGCCTTGTAATGCTCATAAATACCTTGTTGCGTAGGTTTATTATAGTATGGTGAAACCGACAATATGGCTTCAATTCCTGCAAAATCGGTATGTTTAATGGTTTCAATAACTTCTAAAGTATTATTTCCGCCAATACCAATAACAATAGGCACACGCTTTCGTACCACTTTTTTCACATGCCCTACAATCTTCGTCTTTTCTTCCTTTGATAATGTAACCGACTCGCCAGTAGTACCCAACACTACTAAATATTCCACTTTCCCCCTAAGCAGATGTTCTATAAGTTTTGTTAAAGCCACATAATCCACATCTCCGTTCTTTTCGAATGGCGTAACTATTGCTACACCGGTTCCTTTTAATTTTTTTAGTGAATTGGAATAATTTATGCTCATGATACTTTATTTGAGTTACGAATATAGATATTTAGTGCGAAAATAATTTATTTATAGATTAAGTCTGATTTAAAAAAATGGCTTATCGAAAATCTTGGTTAATTTTGTAGAATGGTTCAACATTCTGTAGGAAACATACTCGAACTAATAAAAAAAGATACCAAACTAGAATTCAGAAATATGAGTTCGTTGGCTGGTGCTATACTGTATATTATTTCTACCAATTATGTTTGCTTTTTAGCTTTTAATAAGGTTATTAATACAACCACTTGGTTAGCTCTTTTCTGGATAATAACTTTATTTGCAGCTATTAACCTTATCTCCAAAAGCTTTCAAAACGAATCGAAAAAAAATTTCTTATACGCTTATCAACTTGTTTCTGCCAATCAATTAATTGTTTCAAAATTGATATACAACACTATTACTCTTACGCTGCTATCCTTCATAGGCTACTTTATATTTTCCATTCTTCTAGGTAGTTTGGTTAGTCAAATTGGATTGTTTCTTTTTGTACAATTTTTAGGATGTATCGGTTTATCTGGAATACTTACGTTAATTGCTGCCATTGCGGCTAAAACAGAAGGTAGTTTTTCGTTAATGGCTATACTAAGCCTGCCCCTGCTACTTCCACTTTTACTTATACTACTAAAAATAAGCAAGATAGTGGCTGATGGGTTGGCAATGTCAATTTTTTGGAAATATGCTGTTGTTTTAATTGGTATAAACATATTGGTTTCAGCATTATCATACATTTTATTTAATTACCTTTGGAGAACGTAGTTTTAAAACTTTTGTATTAATTAGTTATGCTCAAACATTGGTGGAAAGCACTATCCGTTTTACTTCTTATATACACAATCTCTGCGGGATTTTTGTTTGAGGTTCCTGCTCTTGCCATTTTAAATGAAACCATCCGAAACCTTTATTTTCATGTAACCATGTGGTTTTCGATGATTATTATTTTATTGGTTTCGCTCATTCACAGTATTAAATATTTACGAAAACAAGAATTACACAACGATATAGTTGCCTCCGAAGCAGCCAATGTAGGTATTTTGCTTGGTGCTTTGGGACTAGTAACCGGCTCTATTTGGGCTAAATTTACATGGGGCACATGGTGGGTAAGCGATAGCAAATTGAATGGGGCGGCCATCTCGATGTTGATTTATTTAGCCTATTTAATACTGCGCTCATCTGTGGATGATGTGCAGAAAAGAGCTCAATTAACAGCGGTTTACAATGTTTTTGCTTACACCATGCTTATTGTGTTTATAATGATTGTACCGCGCTTAAATGATTCTTTACACCCAGGAAATGGTGGCAATCCTGGATTTGGAGGATACGACTTAAACAACAATATGAAATTGGTATTTTATCCAGCAATTATTGGATGGACACTATTGGCTACCTGGATTTTATCCATTCGAATTAGAGCAAAAAAATTATTGATTAAACTAAACAGTATATGAAGAAACTACTTGCACTGCTAGTCATATTTAGTGGTTTCGCAACAACTATTTTTGCACAAAACCAAAACGAAGTAGAAATGGCAGATCAACTAAGAAGCTCCGGAAAAATTTATGTAGTTGTTACCGTATTGGTAGCAATATTTGTAGGTATAATTGCATACCTTGTAGCAATTGACAGAAAGTTAAGTAGATTAGAAAGAGAGATAAATAAAAAAGATTAAAATTCTTACTTTTTTTTGAAATGTCTGCAAATGAATTCATTTTCAACATTGAAAATAAAACTCAAAAAGAAATAGTTATTTTTTTAAATGATTTACTCTTATCAATACCTGGGATATACTGTAAGAAGAATTACAATATTCCATTTTATTACAAAAAAAGTTGGATATGTTACATAAACCTCTCGAAAAAACAAAAAGATGTTGAGTTATGTTTTATTAGAGGAGTAGAGCTATCAAATGAATATGGATTACTTGATTTAAAAAAACGAAAGCAAATTGCAGGGATAACATTTAAAAACTTAAGCTCTTATCCATTAGACCAAGTTAAAGAAACAATTAATGAAGCAATTATATTAGACGAAATAAGCGCACCCAAAGCTTCAAAGAAAAAAATTAAAAAAAAGGAATGAAAAAGAGTCACATAATTGCATTGATTTTAATTGCTGTTAGCATTGGTGCTATATATAGCACCTTAGCTGATTCGAGCACATACTCTAACTTTAGCGAGGCGGCTAAAAACCCTGATTCAGAATTTCATGTTGTAGGAAAACTAAATAGAGATAAGCCTCAAAATTACGAACCTGAAAAAAATGCAAACCTATTTACGTTTTATATGTTTGATAACGATAGTGTAGAAAAAAAAATTGTGCTGCATAAAAGTAAACCACAAGACTTTGAAAAATCGGAACAGATTGTAATTATTGGCAAGTGCAGTGGCAATGATTTTCATGCCAATGAAATTCTAATGAAATGTCCTTCAAAATATAACGATGCTGTCCCATCTGCTACAGCATCTTCAAACATTACTCGCTAGCCTTATGGAAACTATTTTTATTGGCGAACGATTACTTCCGGGACAAATAGGAAATGTTTTTGTAATTCTTTCTTTCGTTTTTTCTGTGGGAGCCACAGTTGCCTATTTTATGGCTACTCAACAGCAACTTGACATTACCTCCCGTTGGAAAAAAAATGCACGATTCTTTTTTTTAGCACATGCGGCTTCTGTAATTGGTATTGTTGCCACACTATTTTACATGCTGTACAATCATTTATTCGAATACCAATATGTTTGGCAACACTCGAATAAAGCCATGAATTTAAAGTATATTTTTTCTTGCTTTTGGGAAGGACAGGAAGGAAGTTTTTTGCTTTGGTCTTTTTGGCATGTAGTATTGGGGTTGATTTTAATGCGATCCTTAAAAAACTGGGAATCGCCAGTAATGACAGTATTTTCGAGTGTTCAAATATTTTTAAGCTCCATGCTGTTAGGTATTTATATTGGCGATTTTCATTTAGGAAGTAATCCCTTTACAATTCTCTTGCGTGAACATCCCGATTTTGCAAATATTCCGTTGTTTGCAAATCCTAACTACTTAGAGACACTAGATGGAAGGGGGTTAAATCCGCTATTACAAAACTACTGGATGACAATTCACCCTCCTACTCTCTTTCTTGGATTTGCATCCACATTAGTTCCATTTGCATTTGCCATTGCAGGGCTATGGCAAAAAAAATACAACCAATGGCAATCAATTGCGCTTCCATGGGCTTTTTTTTCTATCATAGTTCTAGGAACTGGAATACTAATGGGTGGAGCTTGGGCTTATGAAGCACTTAGTTTTGGTGGCTTTTGGGCATGGGATCCGGTTGAAAATGCTTCGTTAGTTCCTTGGATAATATTGGTTGCAGCTGCACACACGATGCTCATTAATAAAGCAAGAGGAACAGCTCTTTTATCAACGTATATTTTATCAATAGCAACATTTATCCTTATTCTGTACTCTACTTTTTTAACTCGCAGTGGAATTTTAGGAGAAACATCCGTACATGCTTTTACCGACCTAGGAATGTCGGGGCAATTACTTATTTATTTGCTATTTTATGTTGTTTTAGGAATTGTATTATTACTGCTAAACAGAAAACAACTGGCATCCGGTAAAGAAGAAGACCCGGTTTTAAGCAGAGAATTTTGGATGTTTATTGGAGCATTGGTACTTATTATATCTGCATTTCAAATTACCTACACTACCTCTATTCCGGTAATCAATAAAATTTTCAGTTTGAAATTAGCTCCTCCTTCAAAAATTGTAGAGCATTACAACTCTTGGCAGATACCGCTGTGCATACTTGTTTTATTGCTTATTGGCCTAGGGCAGTTTTTAAAATACAAAAACAGCAATGCAAAAGAAACAGCAAAAAAATTGGTTATCCCTGCTATTACTTCTCTCTTACTTACAATAGCTATTGCATTTGGGATGCAAATAAATAAACCTTTTTACGCCCTCTTATTGTTCAGTAGCTTATTTGCAGCAATTGCAAATGCTGATTATATACGAAGTGTATTAAAAGGAAATATTAAAAAAGCAGGAGCATCAATTGCACATATTGGGTTTTCTTTAATTATGTTAGGAGCTTTGCTTTCCGCAGGTAAAAAGGAAACCATTTCGCAAAACTCAGCAAATATGAGTGTTTCAAATTTAGGAGAAGATTTTTCTGACCAAAAAAATATTTTACTGCAACAACACGATACCCTTCAAATGGGCAATTACCATGTTACCTATGTTGGCAAAAAAAAAGAAGGTGTTAATATTTATTTTGAAATAAAATATTTTACGAAAAAAGATACAGGTTATGCCTATGAATTTACATTATTCCCATTAGTACAAACAAACGACAGAATGGGTAATGTAGCGGAACCGGACACACGGCATTTTTTAACAAAAGACATTTACACGCACATTACATATGCCGATTTAGATGTAATAGAAGACGATTCAAATAGTGAATACGCTAAGCCAAAAAACAATATCATTAAAATGGGCGATACGCTTTTTACATCTAATTCTATTGTGCTTGTAGATTCGCTAACAGCCGATGGGGACAAAATTGACACAACACAACAGATTGAACTTGCCGTAACAGCTCACCTACGATTAATTGATAAGTTTAGTACAATTTATTACGCTAAACCAAAATATATTATTACAAACGCCTCTGTCAAATCAACCGACTATACAGTTGATACCCTTGGCTTAAAATTTAATTTCTGGAAAATTAATCCTGAAAAACAAGAAGTGGAAATTTACATTTCGGAAAAAAAATCAAACAAAAGAGACTTCGTAGTAATGGAAGCTGCCATATTTCCCTATATTAATGTTTTGTGGCTAGGGTGCGTTATTATGATTATAGGCACAGCCTTAGCAATAGTTGAACGACTAAAAAAAAGTAGTTCTTACAAGATATAACTGTAGCCACCTCATTACTCTTTCAATAATTGCATTTGATACATTTCAGCATAATATCCATTTTGCTCTATAAGTTGTTGATGCGAACCTTGTTCTATAATTTGTCCCTCATTCAGCACAATAATAAAATCAGCTTTTTTAACAGATGATACTCTATGGCTTATTATTACTGATGTTCTATTCTTCATTATGCGTTTTAAATTTCTTTGTATTGTTTCCTCTGTTTCGGTATCAACAGCCGACAAACAATCGTCAAAAATTAGTATTTGCGGAGCTTTGATGATAGCCCGTGCAATAGATAATCGCTGCTTTTGTCCTCCGGAAAGAGTAATTCCTCTTTCGCCTACAACAGTTTCAAATTTATCGGGGAAACGTATTATGTCGTTATAAATGGCTGCATCTTTTGCCGCTTGCTCAACCTGAGTATTTGTAAAGATATTACCTTCAGTAATCGATGAAAATGAAATATTTCCAGTAATTGTATCAGAAAATAAGAAAACTTCTTGTGGAACATATCCAATAGATGTTCTCAAAATATTCAAATTGTGCTCCTGTATTATTTTTCCATCAATTTCAATACTGCCGGAAGAAACATCATACATTCTACATACTAAGTTTGCTAAAGTAGATTTTCCGCTACCAGTTTTTCCAATAATAGCAAGTGTTTTACCAGAATCCAGCACAAACGAAACATTCTTTAATGCCTGAATACCTGAATCGGGATATACAAAACTTACATTTTTAAATTCAATTTTTCCATCAAGTTTATAATTCAGAGTAGATTGATTTCTAACTTCGGGTTCTGTGTGCAAAAATTCGTTTATTCTGGTTTGCGATGCCGCAGCACGCTGTATAAGAGAGGTAACCCAACCCAACGAAGCTATTGGCCATGTTAAACGATTTACGTAGATAATAAATTCTGCAATGTTACCAATGCTTATAGAACCTTCAATAGCCTGCTTGCCTCCAATAAATATGGTAAGCAACGTACTAAGCCCAATCATCAAAATCATTACAGGCTGAAAAAGAGCATCCGTTCTTACTAAAGACAAATTTTTATTTTTATACACTTCGCTCTCGTTCTCAAATTTAGCAGCATAATAGTCTTCCCGGCCATACGACTTTATAACTCGTATTCCCGAAAAAGTTTCTTGTGCAATAGTAGAAAGCGTAGAAAGTTGTTCTTGTACTATTGTACTCTTTTTATTAATCAATGCGCTTACATAGTATATTCCAAAAACCAAGAATGGCAAGGGAATTAGCACATAAATGGTTAGCTCTGTATTTACGTTAAACATAAAAATGAGCGTAAGTACAAACGTTACCAGTGTATTTACTACATACATGATTGCAGGCCCGATATACATTCGCACACGACTTACATCTTCACTAATTCTATTCATCAAATCGCCTGTGTTGTTTCGTTTGTAAAATGCCAGACTTAGTTTTTGGTAATGATTATAAATATCATTTTTCAAATCATACTCTACTCTCCTACTCATTACAATTATAGTTTGGCGCATTAGAAACATAAAAATTCCGTTCAACAAAGCCGCTGAAAAAATTAACAAGCCAAACTGAACCAGCTCGCTAAAAACAGATTCTTTGTCATAGCCAGCTGTATTTTCAGAAACCTTTTTAATATAATCAACTGCAGAGCGAACAAGTGGAGCTGTGTAAACAGCAAAAAAGTTAGACAGCGCAACAAACACTATTCCCAATACAAGCTGGAATTTATACTTAAACAAATACGAATTGAGGTACGCTAATGATTTCAAAGCTTCATAAATATTTTACTTAAACGCTATAGCAAGTTGTGTAGATTTTAGTTTAAATGATTTACGATGGTACTCACACAAGCCATGCTTTTCCATCGCAATTCTATGATCAAGGGTACCGTACCCTTTATTCTTAAGCCATCCATACACGGGGAAAGAATCATGCAACTTGTCCATAAAATCATCTCTATACGTTTTAGCCAAAATAGAGGCCGCTGCAATAGAGGCATACTTTCCATCTCCGCCTATAATACAGTGGTGCTGAACATTCTTATAAGGCTTAAACCTATTACCATCAATCAATAAAAGAGCTGGTTCTGTTTTTAGCTTTGCCACAGCCAAATGCATGGCTCGTATAGAAGCATTTAAAATGTTAATTTTATCAATCATTGCTTCCGAAACCGATGCTACTGCATATGCAAGCGCCTCTTGTTCTATAATTGGTCTAAGAATTTTACGCTGTGCATCTGTTAATTTTTTAGAATCATTTAATAACGGATGGCTAAAACTCTTGGGCAGTATAACTGCTGCTGCATATACAGGGCCAGCCATACAGCCTCTTCCAGCTTCATCACAACCGGCTTCAATTAAACTTTTATCGTAATATTTTTTTAACACAACTTATATGAAACTGATACTAATTATAAGAGTCATAAAGTTTCTGAAATATAATTGAACTAAAAAAATTTAATTGCACAATTACATAAAATTCTATACATAGTATTTTGCCCTAGTATCGCTAAAAATTAGTATAATTACACCAATTAATACGAATACAAAAAAGGCAAAATAAATTTTATGAGTACTACCTTAAGCAAAACAGCTGAAGCTCCATCTGCTAACTTAACTGTATTATCAGATATGCTAAAAAATAACCACGAACAAGTTGTTTTTTGTAGCGACATAGAAACTGGGCTAAAAGCAATTATTGCTATTCACAACACCGTTTTGGGACCAAGCTTAGGTGGCACACGTATGTGGCAGTACAACAACGAAGCAGAAGCACTAAACGATGTGCTTCGCCTGTCAAGAGGTATGACATACAAAGCCTCGGTAGCAGGTTTAAATTTAGGTGGAGGAAAAGCCGTAATTATAGGCGACTCTAGCAAACATAAAAACGAAGCATTATTGCGCAGATTCGGAAAATTTGTAAATAGCCTGTCGGGCAAATACATTACAGCTGAGGATGTTGGAATGGGAAGTAAAGACATGGAATTTATTGGCATGGAAACAAAACACGTAAGTGGCATGCCGGAAAGCCTTGGTGGCAGCGGAGACCCTTCGCCAGTAACAGCGTATGGAGTATATCTTGGTATTAAAGCTTCTGCCAAAGAAAAATGGGGCAGCGATAGTTTAGCAGGAAAAAAAGCTATTGTACAAGGTATTGGCAGCGTAGGAATGAATTTAGTGAAGCACTTAACTAAAGATGGTGTTAAAGTTTATATTACGGATATTAATGAAGCTCGCCTGAAAATGGTAGCTGCGGAAACAAAAGCCGAAGTAATTGCAGCCGACAAAATTTATGATATTGATGCTGAGATTTATGCACCTTGTGCATTGGGAGCTACTGTAAATGATGATACACTTGGAAGACTTAAATGTTCTATCATTGCAGGTGCTGCAAACAACCAATTAGCAGACGAGGTAAAACATGGCGAAGCCGTAATTAAAAAAGGTATTTTATATGCGCCCGACTTTGTTATAAATGCAGGAGGCTTAATTAATGTATATAGCGAGTTAGAAGGTTACAACAGAGAAAGAGCAATGGCAAAAGCTGAAGGCATTTACAACACTACACTTTCAATATTTGCTATTTCTAAAGAAAAAAATATTCCAACATACATGGCGGCTAATCAATTGGCAGAAAAAAGAATCGCAGAAATAGCTCGAATTAAATCAACATTTTAACGGTAAACTAATCAACTAAACGTTCTTTTTTATTTATGCTAAACAGAAGATACTTACGAATAAAGGTAATGCAAGCCTTGTACGCATTTTTTCAGTCGGAAAATAGCGACATTGCAAAAGGAGAACAGCACCTTACCCACAGCATAAATAAAATATACGACCTCTATATTTATTTAATGCTCCTATTTACGGAGATTAGAGATGTTGCGGAAAGCACTCTAAACGATGCTAAAAACAAGCGTTTACCAACCAAAGAAGATTTAGATCCAAACATTAAATTTATTACAAATCCAATACTTCAACTTTTAGAAAAAAACTTGCAACTAAAAAAAGAAGCTGCTGCAAGAAAAATTGGCTGGCAAGAAGACCCAGAGCTTATTAAGAAAATTTATAGTGCAATAAAACAGCATCCAATTTACCAAAACTACATGCTTTCTGAAGACACTAGCTTTAAAGCTCACTCTAATTTCCTGTATGATATTTATGCTGAGGTGATTGGCGAATTTGAATTGTTGCGTTATTTCTTTGAAGAAAAAAACATCCATTGGGCTGATGATATTGACTATGTAAACTCGATGGTGGTAAAAACAATTGAAGGATTTAATGAAAAATCAAACGAAAACCATCCGCTATTACCTTTATATAAAGAAGCCGAAGATGATAGAAAATTTATTTCCGATTTGTTTAGAAAAACAATTGTAAACGACAAAGAAAATGCGGCCTACATATCCGAAAAAACGAAAAATTGGGAAGTTGAACGTATTGCAGTAATGGATGTATTACTCATGAAAATGGCTATTACAGAACTTACACAGTTTTCTCAAATTCCAATAAAAGTAACTCTAAACGAATACATTGAATTATCCAAATACTATAGCACTCCTAAAAGCAAAATATTTATAAACGGTATTTTAGATAAATTAGTGGCGGATTTTAAACGAACAGATAAAATACAAAAAACCGGCAGAGGTTTGATGGAATAGTATTGATTAGAAAATGAGTCAATTTGAAAGTTTGAAAATGAATACAAAATATACACACATACTTATTTTAGTAGCTACATTTTTCCTGTTCTCTTGCAAGCAACAAGAAACCAACAAAGAGATTACAACAGATTTAGTAACAAACCCACTTAGTGCAACAGACGCAAACAATTCTGCCATTCCGGTAATTGAATTTGAAAAATCAGAACATGATTTTGGAAAAATTTCACAGGGAGAAAAAGTATCTCACTCGTTTAAATTTAAAAATACCGGAAAGGCTGATTTACTAATAGCATCGGCTCAAGGAAGCTGCGGATGTACCGTTCCAACATTTTCAGACAAACCTATTGTGCCTGGTGCAGAAGGAACAATAGATGTGATTTTTGACAGCGAAGGGAAAGAAGGCAAGGTTTCAAAAACGATTACAGTAGTAACAAACTCAAATCCGAGCACACAAATTTTAAAAATATCTACAGAAATAATAATACCAACAACTAAAAACGAAAAATAAATTATGAATTATCTTCTATCAATTTTATTAATGGCACCTCCAGCAGGAAGCAAAGGAGCAGAAAATCCAATTATGCAACTACTACCTATTATTCTAATAATAGTAGTATTCTATTTTTTTATGATTCGTCCTCAATTAAAAAAATCGAAAGAGCAAAAAAAATTCCGCGAGTCTATTAAAAAGGGCGATAAAATTATTACCATTGGCGGTATCCATGGAAAAATAGCAGATATAAACGAGAAAACTTTTTTGATTGATGTAGGTGGAGGCGTTCGTTTAGAAATTGAAAAGCAAGCTGTATCAATGGAATCTAGCCAATTAATTGGCGCAACTAAATAATAGTTCGTCTTGGACATACGCCCTGACTACCAAGAAAAAAACAACATAAGAGTAATAAACAGAAAGATAATAGTATTTATCTGCTGTTTATTACTTTCTATCTTTTTCTGGTTTCTAAATGCCTTATCTAAGGATTATACTACCACCATTACGTTCCCTACAAAGTACATTAAGTACAAACAGAATAACGTTCTAAACAACTTACCGGAAAAAATCACCGTTACTCTGCGAGCAAGAGGATATAAACTACTTAAAAAAAATATCTTTGGCCTTTCTGATTCTGCAACAATCGATTTAAGAAAAAACATTGGAATAGCCGATGACAAATTTTATTACTCTACCAATCAAAATTCAGACAAGATAAAACTAGGTACGTATACCTCAAACAAAATTAGCAATATAACACCCGATACAATTTATCTTAGTTTGACAGAGGCTGTTACCAAGCAGGTAAAAGTAAAGCCAATCCTCTCTTATCAACTAGAATCGGAATACAAACTAATTGATAGCATTACAGTTTTACCAAACACCATAGAAATATCTGGCCCAAGGGATTTAATTAACTTGATTGATTATTTAGAAACAACTCCCATATCATTTGGAAACATCAAAGACTCTATCACACAAGAAGCTCCTTTAAATTTGAAAAAAGAATGGAAGGGATTACTAAATTTAAGTGTAGAAAAAGTAACTATAAAAGTACGTGCAGAAAAGTTTACAGAAAAAACAGTACAGATTCCAATTGAACTAGAGAACACTTCAGACATAAAAATTAAAATATTTCCTACAACTGCTACTTTAAAATTTTTAATTTCTCAAAAAAAATACGAAACCATTTCTGCTTCCGATTTTAAGGTTGTTGCGAATTATTCTAAATCTAAATCAACAGGCATAAATAAAATAAAACTGGAAATTACAAAGTACCCCACTTCAATTCAACGACTTGTTGTAAGCCCCGAGAAAGTTGAATTTATACAGAAAAAATAATGCTAAAAATTGGAATTACCGGTGGAATTGGAAGCGGAAAAACAACCGTTTGCAAAGTATTTGAAACACTTGGCATTCCCGTTTTCTACGCA
Source organism: Bacteroidota bacterium (assembly GCA_017303975.1). Taxonomy (NCBI): domain Bacteria; kingdom Pseudomonadati; phylum Bacteroidota; species Bacteroidota bacterium. Next base: position 22,320 of record JAFLBG010000006.1, on the reverse strand, counting down.
GATGAAATTGCAAAACAAGCATTAACTAAACAAGAAATTATATCTAAAATTAAAATTGAGATTGACCATTCTGTATTAAATTCTGGTGGTGAAGTTGACAGATTAAAATTAGCAGAAATTGTTTTTAAGAACGAATCGAAACTTAAAACACTTAATTCAATCATTCATCCGTTTGTAGCTAAAGAATTTGATAAATGGGTACAACAACAACACGCACCTTATATTTTAAAAGAAGCTGCCATTTTATTTGAAAGTGGCTCTAGTAAAAACTTAAACAAGGTAATTTCCGTTGTTGCAAAGCTAGAAGATAGAATAACAAGAGTGATGGCTAGGAATAAAATAACTCGAATACAAGTAGAGGAGCGCATCAACAATCAAATTTCGGACGAAGAACGAATTGCAAAATCAGATTTTATAATTTACAATAATGATACAGTATCTCTAATAGAGCAAGTGATTACAATTGATAAAATTCTAAAGACACTTTAGAAATGATCGAAATTGACGAGTCATTGTTGGAAAAATCGAGCGAAAAAAAAACAATAGTACGCTATTTGTCTATTTCATCAATCCTTTTAGTAGTGGGTACTTTAGTGAAATTAATCGAAAAAAAATTGCAGTTTTCTGGCATGATCATAAATCTATATAAAATAGCACTTCTCATTATTCCCGTTTTAGCTTATCAACTTTGCGAAAAATCAGAATACCTTGCAACAAAATCAAATGACATAACAATTCTTATTTATAGATGGGCGTCTGTTTTGAAAATTGCGGCCATCTTATTTTTTATTTGGCTAGTTTTTTCGTTTGTATTTTCATAAAACAATAAAGGATATTTACACATGCAAATTCTATCATCTAAACAATTAAAGGAAGCTGATGCATATACAATAGCTAACGAGCCCATTAAATCGATTGAATTAATGGAACGTGCAGCGAAAAAATGCACTGATTGGATTGCTGAACATTTTTCTATAGATTTTCACTTTCATGTTTTTTGTGGCAAAGGCAATAATGGTGGTGATGGGTTAGCTATAGCAAGAATACTGTTAGAAAGAAAATATCATGTAAGTGTTATAATACTTGAGTATTCAACCATTCCAAGTGAAGACTTTCAAATTAATTTAATGCGACTACTTGAATTATCAATTCAAAATACTAATTGCTCTATTAAGCATGTCTCTTCCTCAATAGATTTTCAGACATACAATTTCGCCTCTCCAAATTCAATAATTATTGATGCTATATTGGGATATGGTTTGAATAAGCCAACAATTGGATTAATTGCCGAAACAATTCAATTCATCAATAGACAAACACTTCCTAAAATCTGTATTGATATTCCAACTGGATTATTTGCTGATGCTATCGCCAACAATACATTGGATAATACAATTGCGGCCGATATTACATTAACATTTCAAACTCCAAAACTAACTTTTTTACTTCCTGAAACGGGCAATTTTGTTGGACAGTTAGTCGTACTTGATATTGGTCTTAGTGCAGAATACATGCGCACTAGCACGAATACTAATAACTATGTAACACATGAATTAGCAAAAACAATTTTCAAAAAACGAAACAAATTCTCTCATAAAGGGAACTATGGGCATTCGTTGCTAATTGCTGGTAGTTATGGTAAAATAGGTGCGGCAATACTTTCCGCAAAGGCTTGCTTAAAAGCTGGCGCGGGGCTTGTTACGGTATATATTCCTAAATGTGGATACACTCCTATGCAAACAGCAGTACCTGAATGTATGGTAATTACAAGTGACCATGAGAATTATTTGAATGCATTTTATCCAAAATTTGACTACAATGCTGTTGGGTTTGGTCCTGGAATAGGCATGGAAAAAGACACTCAAAATGCTTTGAAATTTTTCCTACAAAACAATGCCTCCCCTGTTGTGTTTGATGCAGATGCAATAAATATTCTTGCAGAAAATAAAACTTGGCTTTCCTTTATTCAACCTGGTACTATATTCACACCACATGTAAAGGAGCTGGAAAGATTAGTTGGAAGAACGAGCAATAGCATTGATAGAATAGAACTAGCGAAAGAATTTGCATTCAAATACCAATCTTATGTTGTACTTAAAGGCGCACACACATGTATAATTTTTCCTAACAAAGAATTATTTTTCAACTCAACTGGAAACCCCGGTATGGCAACAGCAGGAAGTGGAGATGCTTTAACAGGAATCATAACTTCACTGTTAGCTCAAGGATATACATCGGCAGATGCGTGTATATTAGGCGTTTTTATTCACGGCAAAGCCGGAGATATTGCAGCAAATGAGTTGAGTGAAGAATCATTAATTGCAAGCGACATCATTAATAGTTTGGGAAATGCTTTCAGCACGATATGCAAATAATCAATCTATCTCAACAAAAGTATGTGTCCTACTTTTGCAATTTTACTTTCTTCAATGGAGCTGGTAGCAATTAACTTGTAAACATATATATCCGAATCTGCCAATTTACCATCATAATAGCCATTCCAAACTGCATTTAAATTTGGCAATGTAGCCAGATGCTCTCCCCAACGATTAAAAATTTCACATTTCATTTCTTTCATACACGTATATTCTACTCCCCATGTATCGTTGACACCATCGTTGTTGGGAGTGAATGTATTTGGCACATACAGCGTATTCATAAATTCCTCTTTAACAGAAATTGTTTGTAATGTGGTGTCTTTACAACCATAACTATTTTCTACAACTAATTTCAATTCGTAGTTTCCAATTGAAGGTAAGGTAATGACCGGCTCTTCTTCATTGCTCATTGGTTCATTATTTACGTACCAATAATTAGTAGCTGTCTGAAGAGACCCATTTACAATTAGTGCAGCGTAAGAGCAAAGAGAATCCTGCACTGTTAACGAAAAATTAGCCGTTGGAAGCGGGTTTGGATTGAGTATAACAGTTGTAGAATCTATACAACCGTTAGCATCGGTTCCTACAACTTTAATTTGTGTAGAAATATATAAGGGGAAAGCTTGCTGAGCTCCACTAATTCCATTACTCCAATTATAGGTTGCAGCACCTGTTGCAGCCAACGAGCACAATTGCCCTACGCAAGTAGGAGATGTTTGTACTGCGATAAGCGGAGTTGAGTTAACAACTACGCTAGCAATTACAGAAGTTGAACAATTGTACTGATTGGTACCAATTACTGCATATGCGGTAGTTGTAACCGGACTAACTTGTATAGATTGAGTTTGTGCCATGTTCGACCAAGAGTACGAAACTGCTCCGGTTGCATTTAGTGTTGCTTGTTCTCCTATACATATTTCCGGGCTATTAACAGTTACTACGGGTAATGGATTTACTGTAACTACTGCTTCGGCTGTGTCGCTACAATTAAATTGGTTAGTACCTGTTACTACATACGAAGTAGTTTGTAAAGGGGAAACAGTATTTATATTTCCAATGGTAGAATTATTCCAACTATAATTAGAAGCACCGCTTGCTTGTATACTTGCAGAAGTGCCTACACATATTGTATAATCTGTCGTTTGCACAAAAGGCTTTTTATGTACAGCAACAAAAATAGAATCGTTGTATGCACAACCTTGAATAGTATCTGTAAAATAATAGTTGCCCGAATCAGAAGATAATGCCACAGATACTTGATACTGTGTTGTTGCTTGTAACTGTTTGCTATTTGTCGGTGTTGTAATGTACATGGTGGAACTTGGAGTAACAGCACAATTATTCACAGCAGAAATAGTCAACTGTTGTCCTTCGCATACAGGAGAATTAGATGATAAACTAATAGCACACGGAAGATTATTGGCTACTTCAGAACCAACGATTAGATTAGGTTCCAGAGGTGCTGCTTTTTTTACAAAGACAAAATCAAAGTACATTTGCAAATTTTCATAATCTGCAGAACCTAAGTATATCGCTTCACTCCCTGAATTAGAAGCATGATTCATAAGACCTACAGTAGAAATTGATGTTGTTAAATTTGTAGTGTTGAATGGCTGATATGTAAATCGTTTTCCTGTTCCTTTACCGTTTACTGTTCTTAACCGAACATAATGGTAATTTCCTCGTACATCAGCATACATTGCATTATTTATCAATTGGCTTGCCACTCCTGTAGAGGCAACGGATTCCAGAATATCTTCATCATCTACTCCATAAGCATATAACCTACCCGAAGCGTTGACTGTTGTGGTGGAAGAACTTAGTAAAGTACTTCTAATAGGCGTTTCCAGCCATCCGAATTCCACATCCGAGTCGGGAATACTAGTTCCGTAAGGATGCGCAGCAATTTTGTACTTTGTTCCTAATTCATAATTTGCCATTGCCATTGGATGAGAGATTCCACTTCGTTTTTTTCCGGAACTGGCGGTAAATGTAAATTGACCGGAAGTGGTTGTAGTTGGTGTTACAAAAAAATTTTCTCCTCCATTGTATGCTACATAATCATTGGTATTCCATTTTGAATTATCTAAGGTACCCGCATTAAAATCATCAAAAAACTCGAATACACAATTGCCATCAAAGTAGGTATTGTTTGTGATTGTGTTATTTCCATAATACATATAAACGGTATTAACTCCCGGATTTAGCTGATCTACCTTTACCCAAAAAGTAGTGCGTGGCGCATTTAAACTCGAATCCTCAATCCAAAAACACAAATTTTTACACCCATGCTGAAACAATACATCTTTGGCGTTAAAATCCATTTTGGAGTTGGAAATAAGTTGCATCGTGTTTATGTCTAATGAAACTTGATAATCTATCAACGCAACATTGTTTGGGTTTGTAACTGTTATTGGAATCACATAGTTGTATCCTACAGGCACTTGAGCCTTTAGCAAAAAAGAAAAAAAAACAGTTGTCAGTATAAAATAATGTATCTGTTTGTGCATGGTCGTTTTTTACGTCAATTTAATCCCTAAAAAAAGTAATGTCGCCTAGCTAGTATTTTTATCCAACAATCAAGCAAAAAAAATAATTTTAAAATGCTGACTACCAGGAAATTAAAAAGAAATAAATGAACTCACAGAAAGTAATTATAGTGCCTATAAAAAATTTTTAACAAAAGTAAATTCATGTAGATAATTTTGAAGTGAAATTATCGCTATTAAATACAGCCCTTTCTAATACATAATAATATTGTCTTCACGTCAAGTTTCATATATTATATACTAGTATTTCCAGCGCCTCCTGTATTAAACGTACTAAAATTTACACCTACTCCGAATACACTTTCTGATACTAGATTCATTGCACCATACATAAAAGCTGTATTAGTAGCACCCCCATTAATAGTTATTTTATTTTTGTTAGGAATAGTTGTTACGAAACTCTGAACTACTAGTTCTTGTAAGTTTAGTTTTACAGTTTTTCTCATAGAATTAGATTTTAATTTTAAAATAAAGTCCATTGTAGTTGATACCAAAAAGGGGGATGCTCTCTCATATTATACAATATTACAGATAGCACAAGTCTTTGGCTAACATAATTTAGCACTTAAGCAAGCTCCAGTTCCTCCAACAAAACTTACAATCATACAGCCTCCAATATTTTGTGTTTGCATGCCTCCACAAAAAATATTATGTGAATCTGCACAAACAGCATTGGAAACTCCCTCTCCAATTGTAAAAGTATTGTTCTCATTCATTTCATCCACAATAACACAGGTTAAACCGGCCACAGCGGTTCCATATGCAACTGTACAATTAACCGTAGGTGCTGGCGTTGTTACTGTAGCAGTTGTTGTTGCCGATACTGCTGCACTTGCAATAGCAATATTTCCGCCACCGATAGTTTGCTTTTCAACTGAATGTAAGTTTGTCACAAAGCTTTTAACTTGAATTTCCTGAAGTGATAATTTATTCCTCATAACAATAATTTTTAAAGTTATATGCAATGTAGCACTCACTTAAAGAAAAGTCATCTACCGTGTTTTAACAAAAAACAAACAAGAAAAAAAAACAAAAGAAGGGAGTTGAATATCAATCAAATAGATTTATTTTACTGAACTCATAGAAAGATTTACAACAACTAAAAACATCTGTATATTTGAGCAAAAGGTCGCTGACAAATCTTTTTGGGAAGCATCATCGTTATGTAGGACATGTTGCGTTACTTAGATAATTTTAAATTTATTCTCTCATAGTAACTAATTATGTTAGCAATTACTTTCAACTTCAACCAAAAAAAACCTTGCCCCTCTTCTTTAATTATACGCTTTTGTATATACTCTAAATAAGCAATCTGTGCATTATTATCAGATAAAAATGCTGTGTGAAAAATTTCTAATTCATTATAAATTGTCGGATCCATGTGCTTCTTAAAATCGGACGTTTTATCAAAAATTTCTTCAACCTCCGTTTTATTCCCATTTATAAACAAAAGCATAGCAAGTGCTTCAAGAGAAAAAGAAAATCGAAAATGATTAATCTCTTTATAAAAAGAAACAGCCTCCCTTAATGACGGAATTAACTCCTTTGCATTTTTTGAAAAATTTTGTGTAGAAGATAAAAAGTAGGCAAGTGATTTGAATACAGCTAAATTACTTTTGTGAATAGCATCCGCAAGTCCAAATGTTTTTTCATATAATGCAATCACTTTTGCAACATCTTTTTCTTTATTTCTAATAGTTTTAAGCATTATAATTAATTCTATATTCCCGTTCGCCAAAAAAGTTCGAGATAATGGAGTACCCGTATTATAAAGGTCAATTAATTTATTAATCTGATTCTCGGATTCGTTCAAATCTCCAATATTAAAATAATACAGTCCATTAAAAAACAACAGAGATTCATTAAACTGCTCTGTCTTATACCTCCCGTCAAAAAAAAGTGGAACTTCAGGATTTGTATCAAATATATTTTTCAATGTATGGTAATGCTTTTTAAAAAGCTCTTGCTTGCTTCCATGATAGGCAAACAGTTTATAATTAAGTGCTGCCCAATGATAAATAAAACTAAATCGAGGATACTCTTTGTACTTATGGGCAAGCTGTCGTAGATAATTAATCAGATCTCCAACTTTATCAAAATTTTCGTGATGAGAAACGTACAAGCCACATTGTAATGAAGTGAGGTAACAGTTGGTAACTTCAAAATTGAGTTTATTGGCAATTTCCAATTTCTTATACTCATCATCACCCCAACGCATTCTGAGGCGTGTTTTAAGTCTTATAATTTGAGATAACAATGGAACCAATAATTCAAACTGATTCTTTTTCCAACACTGCTCTTCCAACTTTAAAAATTCACCCAGCACAAAAGACATACTTGCTATATCATACGATTGAACTACCAACTCTTTGTAGCGCTCCTCCTCTTCCGAAATAGGATTAAACTCTGAATTCGAAATAGAATCTAACAACTCTAGCAACTTAGCTCTTAATTTAAAAAAACGATTTCGCACTGCAGTCATTTCATCTGCAGCAATTTCATCTTTGTATATGCGATTAATAGCAAAATTCTCGTTGTACTGATTACTTTCTAAAATCTGAACAAGTTGTAAAAGCTTAGGCGCATCTGCCACTTTAGCCCTTACTTGCAAGAGCTGACTTACTGTTAATTTATTAAATATTATTTGTAAGTCTCTATTATGTTTCATTTGCAATCAAAATTATTAAAAATGAAATCGCTATCTGTCTCAGACAAACAATCCAGCATGAATATATTGACTATTCCACTTGACAAGTAAACGTTAAAAAATTATTTACAGATGAAGTTAGTAGAATAATTAAAATTAACAAGCAAAAAAACTGTGAACTCCTTTTTAATAGCCAAGCGCATTGAAAATGAGGTAGTACAAATTAAATTGGCAATCTGAGTGTTTAATTAAAAAACACACGAATAGATTAAATGTAAAAACAAAAATACATTTGTAGTATGTTCTTTTGTTTTATGAGGTCTAGGGCTGTTTTTCAAGTTAAAGGTTAGGCGTTAACTTGATTTAACAGCCCTTATTTTTTAGCAAATCTCGAACTAATTTATTTTTCGTGAGCTAACCTTGCTCAACTCAACTACATGATTTTCAAATAAAAATCATCATTAATTGTACTTGACTGTCGCAACAAAAAACACAGCAGTTGTAATCACCTATTTACGAAAGTAGTTTTGCTGCAACTTAACAAACCAAATTTATAACCATGAAAAAGCAAACCATTAAGGCTGCTGCACTAGCATTGCTATTGGCAGCAACTACATCACAAAAATCACATGCACAAGCTACGGTAGCTTGGAAACAACAATTTCAGGGAGATGCCATCCACCATTGGGGAGAAAATGTTACTTGGCTCTTATCTAGTTTTGATACAATAGCCGGTCAAATCTATTACCAATCTTCCGTTACTAGTAAAACAGGAGTGGATTTTAATCCCGATAAAAATATAAAAACATTAGTAAAAGCAGGGGCGGCTAACAATTATACGTTTGGCGAGAATGAGCATGCAGATGCTGGCACTCCCGTTGTTTCGGCTTATAGTACAGTATCTGGTCAGTTTAAATGGGTAAATAAATTAGAACCAATTTCCGGATTTGTATTACCCGATCATTTAAAAGAAGTAGGTAAATCAGACGGAACGTATGTTGGTGGTAGGTATAAGGGCAAATTTAAGTATAAGTCAACCATTTTTACTTCTATTACTAAAGGAAATTTTGCTAGCGAAGATTTATTTTTATTACGACTAAATAGCTCGGGTAATTTAGTATCAAAAGCATTTATTGTTCCGGCAAATCCTACTGATGAGTCTAAGGTTGTAATCAACTCCATTACTACTGCTAAAAATGGCGATTTAATAGTAGCTATATCATTAGAAATTACGGAAAATAGTTCTTCGCATTATATAATTAAAAGTTCTACCTACTCAAAAAATATAACGCTAAAAGAAAAGGGCGTTGCAATTATTCGATTTGATGGAAGCTTGAAATACCTAAGTCATACTATAATAGAGACTAATGGAAATAGCGTTGCTGTTGATGAAATGAAAACTGATGCATCCGGAAATATTGTAACTAAGTTATCGGTCTACAAATCAAATAATTTGGCTATTGATTTGAATCCATCTACAGCTGTGGATCCTATTGCCAATAATCTAGTTGCAGATCAAGATGGTATTTTCCTAGTTAAATATAACCCTAATTTAAGCGGTGTAGTTTGGAAAAAGCAATCTATGTTTAAAAAATATTTTAAAATGCAAATAGATAAAATGTCAAACATTTATTGCATTTCTGTTGTAGGAAGCTCTGATACAGCTATTATTTCGCCAACAATAAAAATTATTCCGGCACAAGGAGTTTCTTCTCAATTGGTTGCAAAGTACGATAAGAACATGAATTATGTAAGCCACTTAGCTACTAATAGAGCAGCACAATATGTTGATGATTTTCAAGTGCATATGGATGGTAATAATAATATATACATGGCTTATGGCTTAAATGTAGTTTCAACTTCAGATTGGTTGTACAAAAGAATGTTTATGTCTAAAATAAAAACAGCAGGTACTATGGCTGAGGTGTGGAAAAACAGTATTATGAATAGTATCAATGGTTATTCTGTGGAAGGAGAAGGAATTTATGGGCACAAAAATGGTGTGTATGCTACAGCTTTATTAGGCCCTCATGCAAATAAATACTCTGTTTTGGTAGGCAATCCGCTTCAAACAATTAAAGTAAGCGGAAATGAATACAATAGTTGCATAGTAAAATATACCTTAAGTGGTGCGGCTTTATCTCCGGAAGACCAAGTAGAAGAGGGTAGCAATATAGCATTCAAAACCGGTTTAGAAAAAACTACTTTACAGGTAGCTGTATATCCTAATCCTGCTGCAGATTTTGTAACGATAAAAGTTGAGAATACAGAAAACACTACCGCAACAATTTACAACTACAGTGGTGTAACCGCAAAAACAATTACTATAGAAGAATTAGAAACTACGGTAAGTATTTCTGAACTACCTGCGGGAATGTACATTGTAGAAATAGTATCGAACGGTGCCAAAGAAATCAAGAAAATAGTAAAGCAATGAATTAGTTAGGAAGGTTTTGAAGGTTAGGAAAGTCACGAAAGTTGAATAAAAAACTTTTTAAACTTTTTAACCTTCAAAATTATAAAAACTAGAATTAAAAAACTGACAAACTAAAACCCAAAAACATGAAAACAAGATTAATATTAATTTACATAATAGCATTTGCAACAAATATAATAGCACAAAATCCAATAAAAACAGAACCTTTCGAAAAACCTATTAATAAAGGGAAGTGGCAAATAGGAGGGGAAATTACTGGAAGTTATGATGAATCTACAGTATATAACAACAATACCAGTAACTATTCAATTGGAGACGATTGGGAATTTAAGACACTGTTTCTAGAAGTCAGTCCAAGTATCGGAAAGTTCATCTCAAATGGATTAGTAATTGGTATTAATCCTAGTCTTTCTTATGGTGGTTCCTTTTCAAAAAACAGTGGCTCTCCATCAATAGGAATAGGGTTAGGGGGGTACACAAAATACTATTTTAACAATGGTTTTCTACTTAATGCACTGGCTGGTATTGGCAAGTATGATGCTAGCTTCAGCTTTTATAATGGATTCTATTTAGGAGGAGGAGTTGGTTATGCATATTTTCTCAACCCACACGTTTCTTTGGAAGGAATTATAAACTATAGTCACCAAAGAACTCTTATGACTAAGCAGAAAATTTCACAATCAAACACTTGTACTTTCTCAGCTGGACTACACTTTTTTTTCGGTAGGAAGTAACTATGACAACTAATTAACTACAACTTTTAAACTTAACCAAACAAAATTACACCATGAAAAAGCAAACAATTAAACTAGCTGCATTAGCATTGCTACTGGCAGCATCCACATCACAAAAAACAAATGCTCAGGCTACAGTAAATTGGGCAAATAACTTTCAATTTCAATGTGTAGATAAAGATGCCGCTTTTGATGTACAAGATATGGTAGATTGGAGTCATTCCACAATTGATACTATTGATTCGCAATGGATACGTGTTGGCTACGCAAAAGACAAAGCAGATATTGATCCATTAACTACTAAAAAAATTGTAGATCCATCAAAGGATAAGATGAATGGACCTGAGGGCGAATTTGAAAACCCACATAACTATGGTACACCATTTATAGCATCTTATGGATACAGCAATTCCGGGAAATTAAAATGGACTAAAAAATATGATATTCTGTCGAATAACTCGGGGGTATTTGTAACAGCTATTACATCCAGAGGAAACAATAAAGGAGTGTATGTGGCCGGAAAGTATGAGGGTAAGTTCAAGTACGATACAAAAACATTTTCGTCTGCTAACAATAAATTATATATTATGCAGCTCTCGGAATTAGGTGTGCTGAATAAGTCAATTGAATTTGGAGCGACCTCTTTTAATTATAATAGCATAACAAGTATAAATACAGATATAAACGGAAACTTACTTGTGCTTATTAAATGTTCCAATGGAAAACTTACATTCAGTAATGGGACTTCTATCACTACTAAAGAACAAGATTTGGTATTGGTTAAGTTAAGTTCAACCTTAACTATATTGATGGCTAAAAAAATAGCTGAAGTAAAATCAAACGATTTAATGTTTAAGAATATACAATCGGATAAAGCCGGAAATATATTTATGGCAGGTATCTATTTGCAAACAGGTACAACCAAAATTGACTTTGACCCATCTGCTTCTATTAAAAATTTACCTAGCTATACAAATTATGCTCTTGCAATTGCAAAATATAACTCACAAGGTAATTTTGTATGGGCGAAGAGTATAGATGCACAATATGCGTACGAAGGCTTTGATTTTGCAGTAGATGTGAAAGGAAATTCATATATAGCATCTCAAACAACAGGAATGTCTATAGATGTAAATCCGGGAACGGCAGTTAATAAAGCAGGATTAAGTGCAGCGTACATCGTAAAATTAGATAACTCCGGCAACTATGTATGGCATAAAACAGAGAACTCGGATGGGGGAATAACTGAAATAACGCTAGACAATTATGGTAATTTTTATACACTTAGAGAAAAAGATGCGGAAAATATTACCGCAGAAGACAACCGAATTTGGCTAAGAAAATACCGATGTTCAACCGGAACTATTCTTTGGGATAATTTTATAGATAAAATACCGACTCAAAATTATACAGGTTCTACATCTGTTCAGAATGTAAAAATACATGCCTGTAAAAAAACGGTTCTAGTATCTGCAGAATTTTTAGGCTCTTTTGATTTGTTAGGAACAGGAACTCATAATCTTTCTAATGTAAATGTGCAAGATGGATGGTATCGCCCGGTTATGATTAAGTATAACATGTATGGCACTGCTTTATCACCGGAAGAACAAATAGAAGAAAATAATAACATTGCATTTAAAGCTTCGAACGAAGAATCTACAACTAGCGTAGCTGTATATCCAAATCCTACAACTGAGTACGTAACTATAAAAGGAGAGAACACTGAAAATACTACCGCAACAATTTACAACTACAGCGGTGTAGCCGTAAAAACTATCTCAATAGCAGAACGAGAAACTACTGTAAGTGTTTCTGAACTACCTGCGGGAATGTACTTTGTAGAAGTGGTGTCGAATGGCAATAAAGAAATCAAAAAATTAATCAAGCAATAAAAATTATTTCATGTCTCGGGTTTCGTGTTAATAAAAAACAACACGGAACTCGAAACGTGAAACACATTTTCCATTTCTTTCGATTCATTAAAATCTTATATTTGGCTGTAAACAGTTAGTTGCAATGAATCCAAACAAAGAACTACAGCATCTATATAACAGCCTAACCCCGGGCCAAAAAAATATTTTAAAGAGCAAACTAAGTGATTCTCCAAAACTACAAGAACTTGTACTCCTATTAGAATCAGGTAAGTATAGCACTACAAGTGCGGTAAGTACAATTTATAAAGATGATGCTGATTTAGAATTTAATGTTCTTAAAAATAGATTCTTCAAACTAAAAGCAAAATTAATTAGTTTACTAGAAGATCTTGAAACCACATCGGATAAAGAAACTTTACCCGAAGAAGAATTAGAACTGCAAGAATTAGAAACAAAATTATACGACCTAGAAAATCAAGAGAAAACACTACTTCGATTAGAGCAATTAAAGAAAAAATGTTGGGAACGAAATATTTTTGAATTGCCACCCAGAATTATAATGAATGTAATGCAATTGAGGGCAAACATGCGTTTACCTCACGTGGAAGAAAATGCAATTGAATTTGAAAAAGCATCCCACCTACTCTATACATTAAATGGTTGTTATAAATTATTCCTATCCATTAGAAACAACAAAAAATCTACACAAACAGAGCTGAGGCTGGAGCAGCTTAGACAAATTCATCAAAAAAACAAAGAATACCATCGCTTCTCACTTATATACAACGAAACTTGTTTACGGTTTAAAATCGAAAAGCAGCGAGGTCTGTTACAAAGACAATACCAAACACATTTCCAAAATTTCACAAAAACATTTAACACCAACCCTAAAACACCTATCTATCAATATTTCTATCAACACGAAAAATATTCAGTGGTGAATTTATTGTACTGGTCTATGGTTTATCATTTCAACAAAGGCGAAATGTTAGAAAGTGTTAATAATGCAATTCGCATATCTGAACTACTCCACAAAAATGTTTACCTAAGCAAACACTTTTTTTCTAAACTAGTTTTAGACTGGCCTATTTATGTATTACTTAACAATGATAAATACCAAGAAAGTATTAAATTTTTAAACTTATATCGCACGGCTTATAGCAATCAAAAATCTATTCTATTTGACTATACTGTTTTGCTTACCGAAAGTTTAATATATACACACAGCTTTCCTAAAATAAACCATTCTAATCCGAATGAGTTATTTCATAAATTAAATGAGCTATACAGCAAAATAGCAAAGCTAAACGAGGACGAAAAAAATTACTGTTTACTGATGCAACTTCGTTGGGCTTTTATTCTGAACAAAAAAGAAAAACTTGCAGAGCTGTTAAAAAAAGAAAAATTTGTTACTTATTTAACCAAATCAAGCAATTTTTCTGCTATTGTAAAACTATATGAAGCTCTTAACAACAAAGAAGAGTTGGCGAACTACATTACATACTCTAACAAGCTAATTAATCAAGAATTAGATAAAGGAAATTTAGTGTCAGATTTAGTATGGAGTAAAAAAATTGCTACACACCATCATAAACTTTTATAAAAACAAAAGGTGCTTGTAACGAATTACAAGCACCTTTTGAAAAACTACCTAATTTTTATTAATCTACATTATCATGTAAAAAAGAGTTATTCGGACGAATATTTACTTTTTTATCATCTCCTTCTTCAGGAGTTAATGTATATCTAGATACTTGAGATTCGGAAGAATGTGAAACTTGATCTAACTGCACATTTCTTCTTTTATACGCTGGCTCATTTTCTAATTCATTTAAGCCATTTGGTGTTTTAAGTTTAAAGCTAAGTTCTTTCAACTTATTGATACGCTCTTGCGCCTTGCGCATTTGCTCTACATCTTGAACCGGCTCTTCTTTTTTCTCGATATTTTCAACACGCTCGGAAGCCTCTACAGTTCGCACGGTAAATTCTAGCTCCGGGTGCTCATTCTTATTTGCAATAGGAGCTCCACTCCACTCATCCACATTACTCAAATCAGTAGTTTGATTTACAAATGAATTTACTGGAGTTTCCTCTACTATATTTTCGATTATAGTTTCTTCATTAGTGGATAACAAAAATGGCTCTAACGAAGAAGTAGTATTCTCTATTTCTGCATTTACTGTTGAGGTAGTATCTGAAACAAAACTTTCTGTAATGGTAGTAGTTGTTGTAGAGGTAACAACCGGAGCAACATTAACAACCGGAGTTTCTTCTAAATTAAGAACAACTTTCTCTTGTTTCTTTGCAACAGTATCTATTCCAGGAGTTTTAAACCCTTTGGTATTAAAGCCTGTAGCAATAATTGTGATATTCACACTATCTCCCAACTCAGGATCAACACCATAACCTTTAATGATTTCGGCTGTTTGTCCGGCAGACTCTTGAATAAAATCAGTTATATCACCCAATTCATCCATTGTAATTTCTTCGCTACCACACGTTATATTCAAAAGAATATATCGAGCACCACGAATATCATTATCATTTAAAAGTGGAGATGCTAAAGCATTTTCTACTGCTCTAATAGCTCTGTTTTCTCCGGATGCAGTTGCAGATCCCATAATAGCTACTCCACTATCTTTCATTACCGTTACAATATCGGCAAAGTCAACGTTAACGTGTAATGTAACTGTTATAATCTCAGCAATACTCTTAGCTGCTGTAGTTAATACATCATCTGCTTTTCCGAATGCTTCAATAATTTTTAAATTTCCATATATCTCGCGAAGCTTATCATTGCTTATAATTAGCAATGTATCTACGCATTGTTTTAACTCTTCAATTCCTTGCTCTGCTTGCGATTTTCTTTTTTTGCCTTCAAACGCAAAAGGAACAGTAACAATACCTACAGTAAGTATTCCAAGTTCTTTTGCAACTTTAGCAATAACAGGAGCCGCACCAGTTCCTGTACCACCGCCCATTCCGGCAGTAATAAATACCATCTTCGTATTCTTTGCTAAAATTTCTTTTAATTCTTCAATATTTTCAATAGCTGAATTTTTCCCCACTTCAGGAAGCGAGCCAGCTCCTCTACCTTCTGTTAAACTAGCACCTAGTGCTATTTTAGTCGGCACAGGACTCATATCTAACGCTTGTTGGTCTGTATTGCAAACAATAAAGTCAACGCCTTTAATTCCTTGTTTAAACATGTGGTTCACAGCGTTGCTGCCTCCACCGCCTACTCCAATAACCTTTATGATTGAAGATAGTTCTTTTGGTAAATCGAATTGCATCATTTGGTAGTTTTTAGGTTTTTCCTAAAATTAAATACTACAACAGCCCATTTAACATTGGCTTAACCAGACTTATAAACTTTGAAATGTTAATTGTGGTGGATAATTTTCAACAATTAAGGCGCAATACTTACTAGCACCCTTTTATCTGAAATTAATTTCTGTAGCACCAAACCCGTACTTTTTGTATGAGGCGTCAAAGTACTCTAAGCGTGTCATTCCCGACAAAACTTTCTTAATCTCATGCTTCAAAACCCCTTCTCCAACTCCATGTATCACAACTACCTTTTTAATACCGCTCCTTTGAGCGAATTCCAATTTTCTTTTTAAATGCTCTAATTGAATTTGCAACATATCCCAGTTAGACAGGTTTTTATACGAATCTATTAATTCATGAATATGTAAATCTACCTCTAATACATCTGGAGATGATTTCCTTTTATTGAGTAATACGTTCTTTTTAGGCCGCTCTTTTCCTGCTGACAAATAGAGCTGCTCTACTGTGGGCTTACTATAGTCTGTTTTAACCGGAACCAAGTATTTTATTTCGTATTCAATTTCAAATCCATTATCAATCTCAACAAGAGCAACTAATTTGGACACATACTTCACAAAAGTACCACCTCCGCGTTCATTTAAAAAACCAACTTTATCGCCTTTGCTAAACATGTTATAAATTTTCTATATAAGCTCCACTCTTCAAAACCGAGTAAAACTTGACTCCACTTTCCTTACACACTGTCTCCCATTTGTTTGTATAATATAACGAATTAGATGAATCTAAAATAAGTGTATCAAAAATAAAATAACGTTTTATGGTTTTCAAATCTATTTGTGCATTATCACTTACAACAAGTAAATCTAAATGCACCTTAACATCATTAACAGGAATACTAAATGTACTATCTATTATACAAATCCTTTTATTGTAAAATTGAATAAAGTTGTGTTTCTTAAATACAGGCTGAATTATTGTGTCATTAACAAGTGGAGTAATTGCATTTACATACAAACTATTGCGATGATGGTTGATATGAAAATCCATTTTCGATTTACCAATTTCGACTTCATTCATATATGAAAACAATCTATTGCCACTCACAAAATCTATTGCAGTGTACTTTTTAATAGCATACACAATTAGTTGTTTTTGTCTGGCGGACTGAATCTTAGTAACTACAACCGTTACAAGAAACGAAAGCACAACTAAAACGGTGTAATTTAAATATGTTCTTTTTCTCAATACAATCGCAGTAGTAACAATAATTACACCCAAATACAACAAACAAGTTTGCAAAATAGAAATATGAATATTTTCGAAAATAGAATAAGGTAATTTATCAATCATCAAAACAGACTGATTTAATGCAAACGTTAGTTGCTCTAAAATGTACGCCAGGGGCTTAGCAATAGCATTAATAGGAGATACTGCTAAATAAAACATTCCACAATACAATATAATTGTAGAGATAGGGATAACAAATAAATTAGACACGAGAAAATAGTTAGGAAACTGATGAAAATAAAGCAGCCCAAGCGGAAACGTTGCCAACTGTGCCGAAATTGAAACTACACTTAACGACCATATTTTATCTACCAACCAATTATCCGGTATCCACCAAGCATAAATATTTTTATGCAGCATCACAATTCCCAGCACCGCTAAATAGGATAACTGAAAACCTACATCCATTATTAAAAAAGGATTTATGATGAGCAATAAAAATGCTGACGCTGCTAAAGAATTATAAACACTAATTTTTCTGTCTAGTGATTTTCCAATTATAACAAAACTCAACATAGTGGCCGAACGCAATACAGAAGGAGATAGTCCGGTTATAAATGCATACCCCCATAACAACAGCAACAAAACTATTGTTCTAAAACGAACTGCCCTTTTAAAGTAAGGAAGCAGAGAAAGGAAAAATTCGAATACAATAAATATAATTGCCACATGCAGTCCCGATACAGAAAGCACATGCAATGCGCCAGAGCTAGAATATGCCTTTACTAAATCCGGACTAAGATCATTTTCATATCCTAACAACAAAGCCGACAAGACAGAAAATTCATCTCCGCTTGAAATATTCTTCTGTATCTCGTTCAACAAATAAAACCTGCATTTATTTGAGAGGGTAATGAACGTATTACCATTATTCGAAGACACTAACTTTACAACATCTCTTTTTACATACGCTTGCGCAAAAATATTTTTGTAGGATAAATATTGTTTATAATCGAATTCATCAGGATTTTGTGG
Organism: Bacteroidota bacterium; assembly: GCA_017303975.1. Taxonomy (NCBI): domain Bacteria; kingdom Pseudomonadati; phylum Bacteroidota; species Bacteroidota bacterium. Next base: position 4,148 of record JAFLBG010000006.1, on the reverse strand, counting down.
CGCATTTACCAATGAAAGTTTAGCTTGTATAAGCAATTTATCTCCATAGTTTATCGAAGAAGGTGCGGAATCATTCTCAATATAAAACAATGCTTTTCCAATTGTCTTACTTTTTCCCTTTTCAGAAAAAACTTCCTCTATCTGCCCGACCACTTGTATAGTAGATTTTTTACGAACGGGAGCCTCCACAACCTTTACCACAAAAGTCGAAGGTTCGTTCAAATGAATTTTATATAGATAATGCTTGGAGCTATTTAATTCATTATTAAATTGAGTTATCAATAGCCCCAATAAAATAAATAAAATGGTAATTACAACTCCCAACCAAGATGCAATGGCATACGTTGAATTAATTTTTCTGTTGAAAATTAAAAAAGTATAAATGCAAAAAAACAAAGGAAACAAAAGAGAAATAAATCCAATTTGAGGAAAAACAAATATCCCCAAAAGAATGCCTACTAAAAGAGACAATACAAGACGGATAAAAGGATTTGAGCTCCAACTAAACATGTAAAGTTGCTTATATTAACAGAGGCTTCATGTTACTCTTGTCTAAAGAAATCTAATATTGACAAATCAACTATATGTACATCTTTATAGTAATAATGAATAATCTCCTTATAGGAATAGTTCTTTTTAGCCATCTCCATCGCTCCCTGCTGACAAAGGCCAACACCATGGCCAAAACCTTTTCCTTTCAAAATTATTTCATCGCCATTCTGCTCAACAGAGAAATAAGTAGACTTTAATTGCCAATCATCGCGTATTACTCGCAACGGAATTCGCCTAGTACTATCTACCGTGTAATATGTTTTTCGAGTTTCTTCTTGCGAATATATTGGGCTGTATGTACGAACCATCGTGCAATCCGTTGGCAATGAGTTTACTTTAGAAAAAACATAATTATTCCATTTCTGAGCAGTTGTCTTTTTTACCCAATTGGCTTGTGTTTGCGCTAGGCAAAAACTATCTTTTCTGGAGCGCAAATAACTTTTAGGCAACGACCAAATATCTTCGGAATTAACCGTTTCACCACCACAATTAGAATGGTATGCGGCAGTAATTAAACTTAAGTCGGAATCAACAACTACCAATCCTTTTGTGCCTTCAACAGCGTCTATAATTTCCTTTTTTAGAGTTCTACTTTTGTATGCCTGACAGTGCACTTGGTCGCATAACTGAAAACCCTCTAACTCATGTCTGCGCAAATGCGCTAACGTATAGGTTCTACATAATATTGCTTGTAACTTATAATACTCCACAGCCGCCTTTCCTCCACCCTCCGACTCTACAACACCACCGATATAATTTTCAATATCAACAATATTCAATAATCGCAACAATCCATTTACACTTCGTATTTCTAGATTATCGTGGTAATTGCGAGTTGCCGAATTAAATGGCTCAAGTGGCTTTATTTTAAATGTTCTAAGCGATGTTTCTCCCGAATAAAGCAAAGATTTATAAACACCAAAAACAATTCCCTCTCGTTTTAATACCAAGGAATCTCCTTTAGTTGCTATCTCTATAAAATTACCATTTGAAAAACTATTTATAATTTTTCCATCGCCACTTAAAATATAAGTGCCTTGTGCCGGATACAATTGTAAATAAGTAAGCGGGATATCCGCATATAAACGTATATATAGATAATTAGATTTCCCAACTTGCGATTGAAGAAGAATACAAAAAAGTATAAGTATCACTCTACTTTTCATTCTGCAGCGTTAAATAATTATACATTAATTCGGCACAACGCTTAGATGCGCCAAGCCCACCAAGCTTTTGCTCCAATTCCTTATAACTTTTTTTCACAGATTCTATTTTATTCGTATCACTGATAATTTTCTGTAATTCTATTTTCAAATTTTCTTCCGTTAATTCATTTTGTATCAACTCCTTTACAATCTCTTTATCCATAATCAAATTAACGAGCGAAATATATTTCACTTTAATCAACCTCTTAGCGATATGATACGAAACAGAGCTACCCTTGTAACACACTACCTCCGGCACATTGCAAAGTGCTGTTTCTAGAGTAGCTGTACCTGAAGTAACCAATGCTGCTGCAGAATTAGTAAGCAAATCGTAGGTTTGTCCCGAAACAATTTTGATACCATGCTGCGCAGCAATAGATTGATAAATATCAAACGACTGGGAAGGAGCTGCTGCAATTACAAATTGATATTCAGGAAAATATTTTACAACAGAAGCCATGATAGGAAGTTTGCTTTTTATTTCCTGTTTTCTACTTCCCGGCAATAGTGCTATAATCGGTTTATTCGCAAGTTCATTTTTAGAAAAAAAAGCATGCTTATCCTTCAACGTTTCATAATTCTGAATTGCATCTAGCAAAGGATGCCCAACAAAATCAACTTGATAATTAAATTTTTCATAGAATGCCCTTTCAAAAGGCAGTATAACAAACATCTTATCCACCGTTCTTTTTATGGCATGCACTCGAGATTGCTTCCATGCCCATATTTGAGGGGAGATATAGTAATACGTTTTAATTTTTTTCTTATTTGTAAAATCGGCAATTCGGAGGTTAAAGCCCGGATAATCTACCAAAATAACCACATCCGGATTAAACATTAGAATATCATTTTTGCAAAAGCGAATATTTTGCAAAATGGTTCTTAAATTGAGTACCACCTCCAAAAAACCCATGAAAGCTAAATCTTTGTAATGCTTTACCACATGAGCTCCCTGAGCTTTCATTAAATCTCCACCCCAACATCTAAATTGAGCATTCGCATCTATCCTTTTTAATTCTTTGATAAGATTAGAGGCATGTAAATCTCCCGAGGCTTCTCCAGCAATTATGTAGTACTTCACGTTTTTTATGTAAAATATTTTAAGAAAACAACCAATCCAGCATACAAAAATGTTGATAACAAAACCCCACGTGCCGAATAATATCTCTCTGTCCAAATAAATCCAAAAAATGTAGGCAGATTAGCAATTACACACAAACTAATTAAGGGAGTATAAATATGTGCCAACTTTATTTTAGTAATAAAACTTTCAAATGGCATGTGACTAAAATTAATCACGTAAAAAAGTCCAAAAGCTATACTAGGAGCAATCAACCCCAACAAAACCCCTAGCTTTTGTGTATTGTATTTTAAGCCCATATTACAATTTTAAATTCCAGTCTTTCATTTTTTCAAATGCTGTATAGGCAGTTAAATCAAATTGTACGGGCACAATAGAAACATAATTATTATCAACAGCCCACATGTCTGTATCTTCACTATTGGGTTCAAAATTTTTAAAACTTCCGGTAAGCCAAAAATATTGTTTGTTACTCGGATCCAACCTTTCGTCTAACTCCTCTTCCCAATATCCCTTTGTTTGCCTGCTCCATCGTATGCCTTTTATCAAATCACTTGGTACAGGAGGAATATTTACATTTAAGCATACGCCTTCAGGCAACTTATTTGCCAAAACTTGTTTAGAAATTAATTGCACAATATTTTTTGATGGAGAAAAATCTGCCTCGTGAGAATAATCACACAACGAAAAACCTATAGAAGGAATTCCTTCTATAGCGCCCTCTACCGCAGCAGACATAGTGCCTGAATAAATTACACTTATAGATGCATTCTGTCCATGATTAATTCCCGACACGCACAAATCGGGTTTACGGTGCAACACTTTGTTAACAGCTAATTTGACACAATCTACAGGAGTACCGCTACAACTATACTCCTCAAGCACTCCGTAATGCTTCATTTTGTTTAATCGCAGTGTAGAGTTTATTGTAATTGCATGCCCCATGCCCGACTGAGGCTTATCCGGAGCTATTACCACCACATCACCAATCTCTTTAACCGACTCTATTAATGCTCCAATACCTGGCGCATAAAATCCATCATCATTCGTTACCAATATTAAAGGCTTTCCCATCTCTAATTACTTTAGTTTTAATACATGACATGCAACAAACACATTAAATAGTTTGCACCCAATGTTGTACTAAAGCTACTAAAAAAGGCGCAACCTTTTGGATTGCGCCTTTCACTAAATATCGACCGACTATTGTTAAGAAATTTTAATTTCTCTTGTAGGTTTTACTTTTGCGTGGTCTTTTTTGGCAATAATAAGCTTCAAAATTCCTTTATCGTAAGAAGCACTTATCGATT